>JBFHGI010000375.1:0-3358 GCA_041583175.1 Pseudorhodobacter sp.
AGCTTCCGGATAGTGCCTTGGCCGATACCCCGCCGGCCGATCCGGATTTGCCACCGCCTGCACCAGAGGAAACCGTAACTGCGCAGCCGCCGGAACCTTTGCCGGACGCGGACGCTGAACAAGTGGCGGTTCCCGCGCAGGACGGGTTGACCGATACGGCGCCAGAGCTTTCGACCATTGTGACCTCTCCACGCCCTGCGCCTGGCTTTGGCGGTAAGGTGGAGGGGGTCCGGACCGGGCGTTTGCCCAGCATCGGCAGCACGGCAAGCGAACCCTTGCCCGACGCTGCCGTAAGCTCCGAGGCCGATGAGGTCGCGCCCGTGATCGTGGTGGACGATGCGAACAGCCCTGCCATCGACCGCTATGCCCGCGCGTTCGAGAATGCGGATAATAAGCCGCTCTTCGCGATTTTGCTGCAGGATACCGGCGGGCCGGATGTGGACCGGGAAGCCTTGGCAAAGATGCCGTTTCCGGTGTCTTTTGTAATTGACCCGACGCAACCGGATGCGGCGGTTGCCGCCAGAATTTACCGCGATGCAGGGCAGGAAGTTCTGATGCTCGCCACAGGGATTCCGGCAGGGGCCACGGCGTCGGATCTCGCTGTCAGTTTTGAAGTGACAGACAGTGTCTTGCCCGAAGCTGTTGGCGTGGTGGACGTTGAAAACGGCGGGTTTCAGGGCAACCGGACCTTGGCAGCGCAGGTTCTGGCAGTGGTCTCCGATCAGGGGCGCGGGGTGCTGACATGGGATCGCGGGTTGAATGCGGCCTCGCAGATCGCGCGGCGGGAAGGGATGCGCAGCGCTGTGATCTTCCGCGCGCTGGATGCGGATGGCGAATCCGCCCCCGTGATCCGTCGCTATCTGGACCGTGCGGCCTTCAAGGCGGCGCAGGACGGTCGCGTTGTGGTCGCAGGCAAGACCCGACCCGAAACGGTGGCGGCATTGCTGGAATGGGCCGTTGAGGGGCGCGCAGCGACGGTTGCGATAGCGCCATCTTCGGCGGTGATGACCGCACAATAAGGACTATCGGACAGGGGCGCCATTTGCGCCCCTTGCCTTTAGCGGTTGCCCGAAGTGAACAGACCCGCATCCTCCGCCGCTTTGCGCAAGGCGTTGGATTTGTTCACCGTTTCCTCATATTCCGCCTGCGGGTCGCTGTCATAGACCACGCCGCCACCGGCTTGGATATAAAGCTGCTCGTCTTTCAACACGGCGGTACGCAGGGCGATGCAGAAATCCATTTCACCATTGGCGGCGAAATAACCGACGCCGCCACCATAGACGCCGCGCTTTTCGGGTTCCAACTCGTCGATGATTTCCATCGCGCGGACCTTGGGCGCGCCGGACACCGTGCCCGCAGGCAGGCCCGCCAGCAATGCCGACAGCGCATCCTCGCCTTCCGCAATCTGGCCCACGACATTGGAGACGATGTGCATCACATGGCTGTAACGCTCGATGATGAATTCCTCGGTTGGGCGCACGGTGCCGATTTTGGCCACTCGCCCAACGTCATTGCGGCCCAGGTCCAGCAGCATCAGATGCTCTGCCAGTTCCTTTTCATCCGAGATCAGATCCAATTCGTTCGCGCGGTCTTCTTCCGGCGTTGCCCCGCGTTTGCGGGTGCCTGCGATCGGGCGCACCGTCACTTCACCATCCCGCAGGCGGACAAGGATTTCCGGGCTGGCCCCAATAACCTGAAAGCCGCCGAAGTTGAAAAAGAACATGAAGGGCGATGGGTTGGTGCGGCGCAAACTGCGATACAGCGCGAAGGGCGGGGCCTCGAACTTCTGTTTCCAGCGCTGGCTTGGCACGACCTGGAAGATGTCGCCTGCGCGGATGTAATCCTTGGCCTTTTCAACGGCTTGTAGATAGCCTGCATGGGTGAAATTCGACTGCGCTTCGCCGACGGCAGCCGCTTGGCCGAAATCACGCTCCGCCCGTGGCGCGCGGTCCAGATCGCGCAGCGCATCCATCACCCGTTCGGCGGCTTGCGCATAGGCGGCGCGGGCGGAGAGGCCGGAGGAGGCCCAAGCAGGCGCGACCACGGTCACCTCGCCTTTCACGCCGTCCAGCACGGCCACGACCGAAGGCCGCATCAACACGGCATCGGGGAGACCCAAGGGATCGGGGTTCACGTTCGGAAGATGCTCTACCAGCCGGATCATGTCATAACCCAGATAGCCGAACAGGCCCGCGGCAATCGCGGGCAGGTCGGCAGGCATATCAATCGCGCTTTCGGCAATCAGCGCGCGCAGACTGTCGAGTGGTGCCTCGGGTAGGGGCTGGAAGGCTGCCGGATCAAAACGGGCCTCGCGGTTGATCTCGACCGCCGTGCCACGGCAGCGCCAGATCAGATCGGGTTTCAGGCCAACGACCGAGTAACGGCCCCTGATTTCCCCACCCGTCACGGATTCCAGCATGAAGGTATCGCCGCGCGCCTCGCCCAGTTTCAGCATCAGGGAAACCGGCGTATCCAGATCGGCGGCAATGCGGGCATAGACCAACTGGTTGCGGCCTTCGGCCCATGCCGCCTCGAAACTGGCGAAATCGGGGGTAAGCTGTGCCATCCCTAGACCTTACTGAAACTGCGCATGGGCCGCGTTGATCGCGGTGGTGTTCAGCGTGATGCCTGCGTCCTGCGTCAGCGCGTTGGTGAACAGGGTGAAAGCATCCTGAGACAGCGCCTGCTCCGCCTGCGCCGCAATGGCCCCTTTCAGCGCATCGGCCTCGGCCCCTTCGGCGGCACCGGGGGTGATGGATTGCAACTGCACAAGTGCGACGAAGTTACCTTCCTCGATCACGCGGGTCTGACCTTCTTCCATTGTGAAAAGCGTGGTCAGAACTGTTGGCGGCGCATCGGCAATCGTACTGGAACGGGCGACATCGGGGATCACTTCGGTCACGCCGAAACCACCCAGGGATGCACCTGCCTCGATCTTTGATTTGATATCAATCGCAAGGTCGGACAGCGCCTTAGTCACCGCTGCCTGTCGCCAGCTTGTCGCAACGGCGTCATGTGCGGTTTCAAGCGGGATTGGCGTTGGCGCCACGATTTCATCCAGCCGCAGGGCAAAAATGCCGCCATCGTCCAGCGTGATCACTTCGGGGAAATCCCCTTCCTGTGCCTCTGTTGCGGCAGTGCGGAATTGCGGGTAGGCGGCAATGCCTTCGCTGGACTGGTCGGTGAAATCGATCACGCCCACGGTCATATCGGTTTCCGCATCGAGATCTTCCAGCGTGGCGCCACTCGCCAGACGGTCATCGATGCTTTCGATCTGGTCGGCAATCGCGCGGCGGGCGGCGTCGGTGGCAAGCTCTGCTGCCAGATCGGGGCGGGCTTCGTCAAAGCTGATGTTCTC
>JBFHGI010000376.1:0-3349 GCA_041583175.1 Pseudorhodobacter sp.
AAAGCGGCCACCACCAGCCCCGCGCCCAGTTCGATCATTGGGGCCGCGCGCGCCAGCCTGCCGCCCGCCCGCGCCATCAACGCCCGCTCCCGCGCCCAGACCGAAAGGAACGCGACCGCAACCGTGATCATCGCCGTACCGAGCCCCATCGCATAGGCCCCCGCAATGCCCACCGCATCAATCCCCATACGCCAGCAGATAATCAGCAAGAACAACGCCCCCGTGCAGGGCCGAATGGCAATTCCCGCCACCAGCAACAGCGTATCGCGCCAGCCGGTCAGCGCCGCCACCTGCGCCGGCTCGGGGCCATGCGCATGGCCGCAACCGCAGGCACTGGCCTCTCCATGGTCGTGATGATGGTGATTGTGATCGTGATGGTCGTGGTGATGCTGCACGCTGCTTGCACTCGCCCGCCGCAAGGACCGCCATCCCCGCCACGCCAGCCACAGCCCGATCGCACCAATCGCCGCATAGCTGACGGGGGCAAAAATATCTTCGGTCAGCCCCACCATGGTTTCACGCGTCAGTCCCAGCAGGAACACACCGGCGTAAACCAGAACGACAGCCGTCGTCGCCTGCGCAAGGCTCGACAGCACGGCGATCCCCATCAGGGGCACCATGCGGACCCGCTCTGCCATGCCATAACCGCCGATCAGCACCTTGCCATGCCCCGGCCCTGCCGCGTGGAAAAACCCATAGGCAAAGCACAGGCCCAGCAGCGCGGCAAGCGCCCCCGCCTCGCCCGCGCGCAAGGCCCGCAAGGCGCGGGCCAGCGCATTTTGCGCCTCACGCTGGCTGGCTGCGGCCCATGCGGTAAACCCGTCCATCCCGCCCGTGGCCCAGAACAGCGCAAAGCCCAAGCCCAGCACCGCCCCCAGAACAATCAACGCGCGGGGCATGTGACACGCACCTCATCGGCATAATTGGCCCCAACGGCGGGAAATTCCATCTCGATGCTCTCATCGGCCTGATATTCGGCCAGCGCCTCTTGCAACCGTCTGTCGGCCTCGGTCAGATCCGGTTCGAACACCTGCGCGCTGCAGCCTTCGGGCGCATTGGTCAGCGTAGCCTCCGCGTTCACTTCATAGGCGGTATAATAACCGGAATCATAAGCCTGGATCACCAGCCCCTCCGGCCCCGGTGCAACAGGGGTCGCCAGATGCCGCAGATGCGTGGTGGTGATCAACCCGTCCTTATAGACGGCTGTCGGCGCCTCCGGGCGGCCCATGGCAACGGGTTCGCCTTGGAACAGCACATAAAGATCGCCGTCATAATCGGCATCCCACCCCATATCGAAACCGACCAGCTTGGCTTGTTCCTCCTCGGTCAGAATACCATCGAAATCCGGGTCCAGCCCGCGATCCTCGATCGAGATCAGCGAGTAGAAATCATCATAGGCCCAGGAAATGCGCAGCGCGGTGACACGACCTTCGCCGTCGAAAATCGTCTCGACCCCCGTATCGATGAAGATATGCGGATGCGCCTGCACAGGCGCGCCCGCCAACACGCTAAGAACCGCCACCCAATGAGCTATGCGCACCGCATTCCCCCTTTTCGACACCTGCGGCAACAGTTTGTCACAGCACGGCGGGGGATGCCATGCCCCCTATGGCGTCTTGCTCGGCGCGGCGGCAAGTTCTTGCGCGGCCTGCATTTTCGGGGCGGCCTCCACCTCTGCGCCTTCTGATGCGGCGGGTTTTTTGGCGCGCGCGACTTTGGGGTGGCGAATGACAGGTGGCACCGCCGCCTCCATCAAATGCTCAACCCCATGGATCACCTGCCCCGCCTTGCCGATAATCAGCGGGTCAACGCTGCCGATCGCATCCACATCCTTGCCCGGATACTCCAGCGACAGCAGGAAATGCCGCATGCAATTCAGTCGCGCCCGCTTCTTGTCGTTGGATTTCACCACCGTCCAAGGCGCATCTGCCGTATCGGTGTAAAAGAACATCGCCTCTTTCGCCTCGGTATAATCGCCCCATTTGTCCAGCGACGCCTTGTCGATGGGCGACAGCTTCCACCGCTTCAACGGGTCGGTCTCGCGGCTTTGGAACCGCGCGCGCTGCTCTTCCTGCGTGACAGAGAACCAGTATTTATAAAGCTGGATGCCAGACCGCACCAGCATCTGCTCCAGCTGCGGGGCTTGGCGCATGAACTCCAGATACTCGGCGGCAGTGCAGAACCCCATCACCCGCTCCACCCCCGCGCGGTTATACCACGACCGGTCAAAGAACACGATCTCGCCACTTGTCGGCAGATGCTCCAGATAGCGCTGAAAGAACCACTGGCCCTTTTCCTTTTCACCGGGTTTGGTCAGGGCCACCACGCGCGCATAGCGGGGGTTCAGATGCTCCATGAAGCGTTTGATCGTGCCGCCCTTGCCGGCAGCATCCCGCCCCTCCATCAGGATCACGAATTTCTGCCCCGTTTCCTGCGCCCAAAGCTGCACTTTCAACAGTTCAGCCTGAAGCCGCGCCTTTTCCGCCTCATAGACCTTGCGCGACATCTTGCGCCCGTAAGGGTATTTCCCTTGCTCGAAACTCTGGCGCACTTTCTCCGGATCAACCGGCATGAAAGCTTTTGCAGGCGGCTTGGGCACCGCCACAGTCTCGGTGTCAGAGGTCAGATCAACAGTCTCGGTTGCGGTGGTTTGGATGGGTGCGGCCATGGGCTCTCCTTCTTGCGGTTTGATCCTGAGCAAATCTCTCCCGTCCGGTCGGGCGAGGCATTGCACAGATTATAAGCCCAACTGGCCCCGCCGCGCGTTGATCCCGATCAAAAACCCTGCTTGTGCTGCCCGACTCTTGGGATAATGTCAGGCCAAATCAGGGAGAGACCGAATATGCTAACAATCTATGGTGTCTTGCGGTCCCGTGCCACACGCCCGCTCTGGCTTCTGGCCGAGGCCGGTGTGGCGTTCACCCATATCCCCGTCATCCAAAGCTACCGGCTGGCCGACCCACAGGCCGAGGATGCGCCCCTCAACACCCTGTCGCCTGCGTTTCTGGCGGTCAGCCCGCAATCGGCGGTGCCGGTCATGGTGGACGGCGATCTGGTGCTGACGGAATCGCTGGCGATCAGCCTTTACCTTGCACGGCAATACGGCGGGATGTTGGGGCCGCAAGATGCAGCCGAACTGGCGCAGGCCGAACAATGGGCGCTGTTTGCGGGCATTTCCATCGACCTGCCGGGCATTGATATCCTCTATACCTACGCAGGCGGGCTGGCCGAAACACCCGAAGGCGCTGCCAAAATCACCGCAGCCGTCGCGCATCTGTCCCGCCCCCTCGCGCGGTTGGAGGCACATCTGACCACGCATGACTACCTGATCGGAAACCGTTTCACCGTG
>JBFHGI010000377.1:0-3338 GCA_041583175.1 Pseudorhodobacter sp.
ACAACAAAAGCCGCAAAACAGTGAAGCTTGTCACCTAGATCATCGAGCGAACTCTACTAGGCCGATATGCGTCGGTATCAAACGTCGAAACGCCCAAACCGCCCACATATCTCTTCAGATATCATCAATGTCAAAGAGCAGAAGACAAAAACAACAGACCGCGCTAACTTCTTAGCGCAACCAGCCGCCGTATCTTCGAGTATTCTTTCCGAACCCTTCCAAGTTCAGCGCCGCTCCGTTCCGTTCGTTTCCGACCGTCTTCGTTTCGGTGAGGCAGTATTTAGGCCGGGAGTTCGAAACCCACAAGAGGAAAAAGACAGAAACATGACATTTTCTTTCGGCATTCCGAAAGTTGCGCTAAATGCTGTGGTTTCGGCAATTTATGGCACAATTTTTGTCGATAGATCGATGAAAACTGCTTCGCTTATCGGAAAGGGCCGCGACAGCCGTCGACTCAGCCCCGTTTTCGGGGAATCAAACGAGTCGCCAACAAGAAAATCACCAGAATCAGATAGATAATCGGTTCCGGAGGCCATGCTTTGACCAGCCAAATGTAGTGAACAGCACCCGCAAGCGCCGCCAGATAGGTCAAACGGTGCAGGTTTTGCCATGTTTTCGCCCCCAAACGGCGAACCGACTCGTTGTTTGAGGTGATCGCGAGGGGAATCATCGCAACGAATCCGACAACACCTGCCGTTATATAGGGACGCTTTACGATATCGGCCCAGATCTCGGCCCAGCGCAGCTGGATATCCAAGACGAGCCAGGTCCCCAGGTGCAAGGCGACATAGAAGAAGGCCAGAAGGCCAATCGCCCGGCGATAGCGGATAAGGTTCACACCAGTGAATCGCCGCAAAGGCGTGATGGCCAAACCCGCCACGATCAGCTGCAAACCCCACTCGCCCAATTGATGCTCAATCCGTTTAACCGGATCTATGCCTAGCGCGCCGCTGAACAGCATCCAGATCAACCACCCCAGCGGCAGCACCCCTGCTATATATATAGCAAGGGGCGGCACGCGGCGTAGGGTGGTGTTGATGGCCTGGACCACTGATCAGTAATCCTTGGTCAGGTCTTGCCCGGTATAGAGAGAGGCCACCTGCTCCTCATAGCCGTTGAACATCAGCGTATCGACGCGCGGGGCAAAAATGCCGCCGCCCACCTGCCGCTCGGAGGCTTGCGACCAGCGCGGATGGTCCACATTCGGGTTCACATTACTATAGAAGCCGTATTCACGCGCGTTCAGCGTGTTCCAGGTTGTCACAGGCATCGTATCGCTCAGCGTGATGCGCACGATCGACTTGATCGACTTGAACCCGTATTTCCACGGCACCACCAAACGGATCGGCGCACCGTTCTGTTTCGGCATCGGCTCATCATAAAGCCCCGTCGCCAGAATCGTCAGCGGGTTCATGGCCTCATCCAGCCGCAACCCTTCGCGGTAGGGCCAATCGAGCAAGGGACGCTGCTGGCCCGGCATCTGCTCTGGCCGCACAACGGTTTCAAAGGCCACGAACTTGGCGCTCGGCTGTACGCCAACACGATTAAGCAGCGTCGCCAGTTCAAACCCGACCCACGGCACCACCATCGACCAGGCCTCGACACAGCGGAAGCGGTAGATGCGTTCTTCCAGCGTGACCCCGCCCAGAATGTCGGCAAGATCGTAGCTACCGGGCTTATCGACCAACCCGTCAATCTGCACGGCCCAAGGGTCCGGCTCAAACGCGGCGGAGTTCCGCGAGGGGTCTTCCTTACCCGTGCCGAATTCATAGAAGTTGTTGTAGTTCGTGATCTCTTCAAATGTGTTCGGCACGGCATCCGTTGAATAGGCGCTCGGTTTTGCCGTGACTTGTGCAGAAGCCCCGCCTGCCATCATCGCAGCCCCGGCGGCACCCGCACCCAACATCAGACTTCGCCTGTTCATCCATTGGGCCTTCGGCGTCACCTCGGACCATTTCAGATTACCCCTAAAGCCGTTGCGCATTTACCGTTCTCCACGTTTCCATTCGCTTTCAAGATAGCCCATATTGATTGAAACGCATCAAAACATGTCTCACAATCGCGGCACGCGCTTGAAACATCTTTGGCCTATGCGCTGCGGCGTCCCGGCGCATGGCTATCCTTATATTCACAAGCCAGAATGCGATCATCAAATGGAAAGGCCTGCCATGTTCAGAACCACCCTCATTCTTGCTGCAACCTGCCTCGCGACTGCCGCCGCAGCACAAGAGTTTACAACTTATACCACCGATGAACCGTTCGAAGATGTGGCCTTCGGGGTTGAAAGCGCGATTCTATCTGCGGGGCTGGTGATCGATCACGTCAGCCACACCGGAGAGATGCTGGAACGCACCCGCGCAGATATGGGCAGCGACAAAGTGCTGTTTCTGGCCGCCGATGTGTATGAATTCTGTTCGGCCAGCGTGAGCCGCGAGGTGATGGAGGCCGATCCGCTCAACTTCCATTACTGTCCCTATGCCATCCGCATCTACGAACAGCCGGAGACGGCCGGCACGGTTACGGTCAGCCATCAGACCTATAGCGGCAGCATGGCTCCGGTGAACGCCTTGCTGGAAGGGATTGTGAAGGACGCTTTGGGACTGGATTAAGCGTATCCTGCGTTTTTTGATAAACATGATGTGATTGGAAATTGAAAAGGGCTGCGGCTTAGGCCTGCCGCCCGTTTCGTCAAGCCGCCTGCCCACAAATTTCAAGGTGATCTGACCACCTTTCCCCCACGTTTCCCTTTTGCCAAGCCAAATTGGCATCCATTCACTTAAAGGGAGACGACCCATGATCCGCAGAAGCTTTATCGCCCTCACCGCAGCAGCCTCCATGATGTCCTCCGCCGCCTTCGCGGCAGATATGGATATCGTCGATACCGCCGTCGGCGCGGGCAACTTTACCACGCTGGTTGCTGCCGTTCAGGCGGCAGGCCTTGTCGATACCCTCAAAGGCGAAGGCCCCTTTACCGTTTTCGCCCCAACGGATGAGGCGTTTGCAGCCCTGCCCGCCGGGACCGTCGAGGATCTGCTGAAGCCCGAGAACAAGGACAAGCTGACCGCGATCCTCACCTATCACGTCGTTGCAGGCAAAGTGATGTCGGGCGACCTGACCGAAGGCATGAAAGCCGCAACTGTGCAGGGTGCAGAAGCCACCATCACGCTGGACGGTGGCCCGAAGGTCGACGGCGCCAACATCACGACGGCCGATATTGAAGCCTCAAACGGTGTGATCCATGTGATTGACGCTGTTATCATGCCTCCGATGTAAGGCCAGAGCCGAGCTTTGTATCAAACGGCCCGTCGCGTGCTGCGGTGGGCCGTTTTGCATGCGAT
>JBFHGI010000378.1:0-3333 GCA_041583175.1 Pseudorhodobacter sp.
CACAAAATCGGTCATGCCGAAATAGCGCGCAATCTCTTCCTTGCTGTCATTGAGGTCCACACCGACGATCTGGTCCGCCCCGGCCATGCGCAACCCTTGGATCACGTTCAGCCCGATGCCGCCCAGACCAAAGACCACACAACGCGCGCCAATCTCTACCCTGGCGGTGTTGATCACTGCGCCGATACCGGTGGTCACGCCGCAACCGATATAGCAAATCTTGTCAAACGGCGCGTCCTTGCGCACTTTGGCCAGCGCAATCTCGGGAATAACGGTGTGATTGGCAAAGGTAGAGCAGCCCATATAGTGATGGATCGGCGTCCCATCGAGCATCGAGAACCGCGTGGTGCCATCGGGCAGCAACCCTTTGCCTTGGGTGGCACGGATCGCCTGGCAGAGGTTGGTCTTACCCGACAGGCAATATTCGCACTGCCGACATTCCGGCGTGTACAGCGGGATCACATGGTCACCCACCTCCAGCGTCGTCACGCCCTCGCCGACTTCCAGCACGACGCCCGCGCCCTCATGCCCCAGAATCGCCGGGAAAATCCCTTCCGGGTCATCGCCCGAGCGGGTGAATTCATCGGTATGGCACAGACCCGTGGCCTTGATCTCCACCAACACCTCACCGGCTTTCGGGCCTTCAAGGTTGACCTCCATCACCTCCAACGGTTTTCCGGGGGCAAGGGCTACGGCGGCACGGGTGCGCATCATGGGTGGCTCTCCTGATCTGGTCATTCTGGTCTGGCGGCATCATGCACAGGCAGGCGCCACGCCGCAAGCCATGGCTGCGACGCCAAAGCATCCCCTTCCGACACCCGCCAGAACCCGTTGGCTGGGTGGCACGGCACCACACCTCGCTTTCGGGCCAAACGGCAATCTTGCATGAAAAAAGGGGCCGCAGATTGCTCTGTCGGCCCCTTGTTTTGTCACCCTTTCCTTGCGGAAAGAATGGTGGGCGATCCTGGAATCGAACCAGGCGTGAGTCGCCTCGAGGGAGTTACAGTCCCCTGCCACACCTTGCGGCCTATCGCCCACTGAGGGGGGTGAATAATGCGGGGCTTTCGGGGCGTCAAGCGCAAAGCGACGGAAAAAGCCACATGCGTGCAAATGGGGCGGCCCGCAGAAATCTGCTTGCACCGATCCGCCCCAACCCTCATTCTCTGGCCGCAATCGGGCGGGCAATCCTGCCCCGAAAGGGATAGATCAGATGGCAACGCAAAAGCCCGCATGGGTGATCGACAAGGAACGCGCCAAGCGGCAGGCTGCGAATGAAACCGTCTGGCTGTTCGGCCTGCATGCGGTGCGCGACGCGCTGATGAACCCCGCGCGCGAAAAGCTGCGGCTGGTGCTGACCAAGAACGCCGCCGACAAGCTGGGCGAAGCCATCGCCGCAGCCGGAATTGAACCGGAAATCGTCGACCCGCGTAAATTCAACGTGCCGATTGACGAAGGCTCGGTGCATCAGGGTGCGGCGCTGGAGGCAAAACCGCTGAACTGGGGCAAGCTGGACGAGGTGGCGATTTCCGGCAAAGGCGCGCCTTTGATCGTGATGCTCGACCGCGTGACAGACCCGCATAACGTCGGCGCGATCCTGCGCTCGGCCGAAGTGTTCGGCGCGCGCGCGGTGATTGCCCCGCATCGCCATTCCGCCCCCGAGACCGGCGCGCTCGCCAAAACCGCCAGCGGCGCGCTGGAACGCCAGCCCTATCTGCGGGTCGGCAACCTGTCGGACGCGATGGAGGAATTGCGCGCCATGGGCTATTTCCTGATCGGGTTGGCGGGGGAAAGCAATTTGCGCCTGGCGGAAGGTCTGGAAAAAGCCGCAACACGCCCCGTCGCGCTGGTTCTGGGCGCCGAAGGCCCCGGTCTGCGAGAAAAGACCCGCGAGACCTGCGATATTCTGGTGCAAATTCCGGCGGCGGGGGGGTTTGGTTCGCTTAACGTGTCCAACGCTGCGGCGATTTCGCTTTATGCGGCGGCCTCGCGCAAGGTTTGATCACAGATGCGCGATTGCCCCTACATAACTGGCAAAAGCGCCCCATATCACATGTACGGCCTCGGGTTTGGAACCCCCGTTGTCCCTTTACTGTCCCTCGTTCCGCGACTAGCGCCCGGCCAAAAGGCTCGGGCGCTTTTTTCTGAAAGGAGCCGCGCCGATGATCGCAGATGATGCCAACATCCGGAAAATCCTGCAAAATACCAAGGTGATCGCGATGATCGGGGCTTCGATGAACCCGGAGCGCCCCAGCTATGGGGTGATGCGATTTCTGACCGACAAGGGGATACGCGTCATTCCGGTAAATCCGGGCCATGCGGGCGAGATGTTGCAAGGTGCGCGGGTCTATGCATCGCTGAAGGATATTCCGAAGGATTTTGCCGTGGATATGGTGGATGTGTTCCGCAAGTCAGAGGCGGTGCCTGCGATTGTGGAACAGGCTTTGGCGGATTTGCCACAACTGCGCACGATCTGGCTGCAACTGGGCGTGACCTATGCTGCGGGCGCGGGAATTGCACAGGCGCATGATGTGGCCTGGGTGGAAAACCGCTGCCCCAAGATCGAATGGGCACGGCTGGGGCTTTAACCCCGCGCGGCTTTTTCAGCCAGCCCGGAGGTGCCTTCGCGGCGGGCGAGTTCGGCCTCGACTTCTGCCAGCGTCACATCACGGGCGGCAAGCATGACAAGCAGGTGATAGAGCACGTCTGCCGCTTCGGACGTCAGCTTTTCGCGGTCGCCTTTGACGGCTTCGATGATCGCCTCCACCGCCTCTTCCCCGAATTTCTCGGCGCATTTTTCCGGGCCTTTGGCCAAGAGCTTGGCGGTCCAACTGCTGTCAGGGTCCGCGCCTTTGCGGGCGGCGATGGTGGCGGCGAGCCTGTTCAAGGCGTTGGAGTCGGGTGCGGTCATGTCAGCCTCATGGGGATTCCAGCGGCGGCCATATGGGCCTTGGCCTGCCCGATGGTATAATCGCCGAAGTGGAAGATAGAGGCGGCAAGCACGGCGGATGCGCCGCCAAGGGTGACACCTTCGACAAGGTGGTCAAGATTGCCGACCCCGCCCGAGGCGATGACGGGCACCGACACCGCATCCGAAATCGCACGGGTCAGCGGCAGGTTGAAGCCTGCGCGCGTGCCGTCGCGGTCCATCGAGGTGAGAAGGATTTCCCCTGCCCCTTTGGCGGCCACGGTGCGGGCAAATTCCACCGCATCAATCCCGGTGGATTTGCGCCCGCCATGGGTAAAGATTTCCCATTTGCCGGGGCTTACTGTCTTGGCATCAATCGCCACCACGATGCATTGGCTGCCGAAACGGTCTGCGGCCTCTGCCACCAC
>JBFHGI010000379.1:0-3315 GCA_041583175.1 Pseudorhodobacter sp.
GCCTTCGCGCTTCATCGCCAGCGCCGAGGCGCGGCCGATGCCCTGCCCTGCTGCGGTTAGAAAAACCCGTTTTCCAGAAAGCCTGCCCATACCATCCCCCTTGTGCCTAAGGCGCGCCAATGCGTACCATACCAGTTGACAAGGGCCACAGTTTTGCGGGCCTCGTCAACCGTTTTTCCGGAGGATCAGGGCAAAAACCGGCAGATTTGGTCTGATTATTTTGCCAATCTACGGCAGAAATGCCGCCGAGAAATCCGCTCCAAGGTGAAGGGCATGGGCTGGTTTGCCCTGTAGAAAGCGCCCGTAGGGGCCGGGTTGGCGCAGCAGCGCGGCGGGATAGCCCGTTGCCATCGCCAGCGCTTCGCCCAGTGACACGCCCACCTGCTGCACCATGACGGACACCGCTTGCGGCATATCCAGATCGGCCCCCGCAAGGCTGCCGGATTCCAGCGAAAGCCGCCCGTTCTCGCGCAGGACGCGCCGCCCGTTCAGGAAAAACTCGGTGATGTCGGACCCGACGGTCGCCATGGCATCTGTCACCAGGAACACGCGCCCCGGCCCGCGTTTTCCACCCAAAGCCGCGCGGATGCTGGCGGGGTGAACATGGATTGCATCCGCGATCAGCCCGCAATGCACGGTGCCGCTGTCCAGAACCGCGCCGACGAGGCCGGGCTCGCGATGTCCAAGCGGGCTCATCGCGTTGTAAAGATGCGTGGCGCAAGTTGCCCCTGCCGCAAAGCTGGCCAGTGCCGTTTCATAGCTGCAATCACTATGACCGAGCGAGACAATCGCCCCCGCCGCCGCCAGTTTTGCAATCTGCTCTGCTGTCACGTTTTCGGGGGCGACCGTCAGCATCAGATTAGGCAAGCGCTGGGCGGCATCGCAGAGCATCGCCAGATCCTCGCTTTCCATCGGGCGGATCAGCGCCGGATCATGCGCGCCCTTGCGAGCGATGGAAAGATGCGGGCCTTCCAAGTGCAAACCGATGATTCCGGGGGTGTTTTTCGCGATGGCCTGGACAGCCGCCTCAATCGCGGCACGGGTGCGGGCGGGGGTGTCAGTGATGAGTGTCGGCAATATCGCCGCGGTGCCGGTGCGGGCATGGGCTTCGGCGATGACGGCAAGCGCGTCGGCGCTTGTGTCATCGTTGAACATCACACCGCCGCCCCCGTTCACCTGAAGATCGACGAACCCCGGCAAGAGTGTGCCGCCCGCAAGCTCTACCCGTTTCGCATCCGCAGGAAGCGCGGTTGTCGGGCAAATCCCCGCGAAAAGGTCACCGTCAAGCAGCAGCGATTGACCGCGATGCAAGGTTTCGCCGTCAAAGACATCGGCACCGGTATAGGCTTTCAGGGTCATATCGTTTGGGTCACTTTGCGCAGGTGGCGAGGGGTGTCGGGGTTGATTCCGCGCGCGCGGGCGATCTGTTCGACCATGGCGTAGAAGGACACGATCAGCGCGATCGGGTCGGTCAGCGGATGGGCAGAGCGCACCGTCGGCAGAGCTGCGGCCCGTTTCGCTTTGCTGGAGGTGACAAACACGGTCGCACCTTTTTCCGCAATCTCATCCGCCACCTGAACCAGCACCGCCTCTGCCGCGTCATTGGCCGCAAGCGCGATCACCGGAAAGCCGCCATCGACGATGGAGACGGGGCCGTGCAGCACCTCCGCCGAGGAATAGCTTTCAGCGTGCAACTGACAGGTTTCCTTGAATTTAAGCGCCGCCTCGTTGGAAATCGCATAGGCAGGGCCACGGCCAAGGCAGAACAGGGAATTGCGCTGCGCCAGCGCTTTGCCAACCGCCGACCAATCGGCGTGCGCGGCTTGTTCCAACACCTTTGGCAAGCCATGCAAAGCCGCCAGCACGTCGCGGTCGCCTTTCATCTGGGCCAGCAGCCACAGGCCCGACACAATGGAGGTGACAAAGGTTTTCGTTGCCGCGACCGAGCTTTCCACCCCCGCGTGCAAGCAAAGCGTGTGGTCGCTGACCTGCGCCAGATCGCTTTCGGGGTGGTTCGTCAGCGCCAAGGACAAAGCGCCCGACGCCCGCGCCGCACGCGCCATTTCCACGATATCGGGGCTTTTGCCGGATTGCGAAATCGCAAGGCAAGCCGCGTGCTCCAGCTTCAAGGGGCGTTTGTAAACCGAGGCGACCGAGGGGCCGACCGAGGCGATGGGCAGACCCAACAGCAGTTCAGCGCAGTATTTCACATAGGTCGCCGCGTGGTCGGACGACCCGCGCGCGACCGAGATCATGAAAGCCGGATCGCGGGCGTTCATGGCGGCGGCGGCGGCTTCGATGCCAGCCGCACCTGCGGTCATCAGATTATCCACAACGTCAGGAATTTCCAATATTTCCCGCCGCATGAAAGTTTCAGTTTCGACCATGTTTCATTCCTTTGACAGCCGCAATTCCGCGACAAAATTATAGGCATCCCCCCGGTAGAGGGAGCGGGTGAATTCAGCGGCCCGCCCGTCGGCGAGGTAAGAGGTGCGCTCGATCCGCAAGCCCGCGACACCGGGCGATACCTCGAGCAAGGCGGCATCCTCACCCGCCAGATTGATCGCCGAGATTTTTTGCAAGGCCCGCACGGGGCGCAAGCCGCGCGCCTCCAACACCTCGTAAAGCGAGGTTTCCACGGCCAGCGGATTGGGCAGGATATCGGTCGGCAGCGAGGCCCGCTCTATCGCCAGGGGCTGGCCGTCGGCGGTGCGCAGCCGCGCGATGCGCGAGACATAGCTTTCCGCTGAAAGCGCCAGCACCAGCACCTCGTCGGGCGATGGCATGAAGACGCCCCGCTCCAGCCAGCGCGAGGTAGAGACTTTGCCACGCCGCGCCATGTCCTCGGTAAAGGAGGTAAGCCGCGAGAGCGACTGTTCGATCCGTGGCGCACGGTTTGAGATGAAGGAGCCGGAGCCTTGCTTTTGCACGATCAGCCCTTCTTCGGCCAAAAGCCCGATCGCCTTGCGGACGGTGACGCGGCTTAAACCGGTGATCGCAGCAATCTCGCGTTCGGGGGGCAAGGGGGCACCGGGGCGCAGGATGCCTTGGGCGACGGCCTCGCCCAGACGTTTGTGCAGTTGCACATAGCGCGGGCCTGCGTCGCGGGTCATCCAGTTCTTCGGGTCCAGAAACTCCGCAATCGTCATGGCTTTGCCCCCTGCAATCGTCGCGCCGCATCCAATGCCAACCAGAGCGCCCCATCCAACCCGCTGCCTTTTGCAGGTGTGATGGCTGCTTGCGGGGTTGCGGGCAGATAGCTAGCGTAATGCGGGGCGACGCCGCCCGTCAGGCAGAGCGCGTCAGTGCCGGAAA
>JBFHGI010000380.1:0-3306 GCA_041583175.1 Pseudorhodobacter sp.
CCACATTGGCCGGATCGATACAAACGATCAGCGTGTCCTTACCCCAGAAATCAAACAGCATCCGAACCAGCGCGCGCCGGTGCCGTGTCCGCTTTTCCAAGGTTGACTGAATGCCCCCCAGATCCGGTAAAGGTGTAGAGGCTTCATTGAACAGATAATCCACAGTCGGAAGCTGGGTTACATCGCGGATACGTTGCGTCAAGCGCTTGGCGACATGCCATTTCTTGCAAATCACCATCAGCAACGTGCGCTCCCGGCCCAAGCTGCTTTCCGTTTCCCAGAAACGCGGCGCAAAGCGGCGGCCGATGCGCCCCCGCCCCGTCAGGAACTGGAACAAGCTGCGCCCTTCATTCGAAATCGGAAAGCGCACGCCTCTGGCGGAATAGAGCGCGCCCAATCGCTGTTTCAACTCTGTCGCATCCGGAGAGATTTTTCGCGCGAACAGGTAGTCCTGGCTCAGCAACAGGTCATAGTTGTCGTTGTAAAACGTGACCGGCATCCCGTAATCGGTGAACATCAGAAAAGTCAGCGTGCGCGCCCTGATTTCATGCTCCGGCACGAGATGGCGTACGAGCGTTTGGAAAAACGTCTCATCCGGAATCCATGTCGTGCGGAAAAACCGCATCACATCGCGGCGGCTGTCACAAAACTCCAGCAGTGTCTCAATCGTCCGGCGTCGCAGGCACCACCACTGGCTACCGATCTGGATCTGCAAATCCGCCGGCACCTTGCGCGCAAACCCAAGACGTTCCTGCACCTGCATAGAGGTGTAGAACAGCCGCTTATGCGTCCGCTCATTGAACCAGTGGCGATAGATCAAGCGCTCTTCCTTGATCCCGGTCTTGATCCAGTCGGATTTGAAGAAATCGAAGCTTTCCACATAATCGACTTCTTCGCGGTCCAGAAACTCATGCGCATATTCTGCCGATTTGATCGGCATGCAATCGCCCGAAAGCATGTAGAAATGGGTCGCCCGTGGAAACGCCTCTACCGCAGCCCGCACCGCCAGCAATGTCGCAGCAACAAGGCTCCACGCGCCCCATCCACATTTCAACCGTTTCCGCGTCAGCGTCACCGAAGGATTGTCCGCAAGCCCGACCTTGATCTTTTCATAATCGCTGCTACGTGACCGCGCATCGAAATGGATGGCGACGTAATCGCCGCCTTCGGTCAGCCGTTCTGCCTGCGCAATGATCCCCTCAGGGTCTTTGTGGCACAAAAGAATATAGGCGATTTTTGCCATTTTAGAAACTCTAAGCCCTGTTTTGGGTCATTGTTTCCCTAAATAGCTTTATCGGTCATTGAAAAGACAGAGTTTCTTTGCTTTTTTGCTGTGAAATCGTCCCCGACCCCCGTAACACCGGGCCAAGGGCAATGGAGGCAGAGTTTTATGGGTTTTCCCGGTACCTGGATGACGGAAAGTGAAAGCGTCATCTATCGTGTTGTTCCAAAATGTGCGTGCTCGACCATCGGGCAGATCATGTTCTACTCAGACCATGGTAAATTCTTTGATGGCGACATCCATGATTCGACCGACGGATTGCACAAATGGGCGCAAGACGGCAGCCAGCAGCTGATCGAGCGAAACGTAAAAGCGCAGCGCACCTATGCGTTCACCTGCGTACGCAACCCTTATACCCGTATCCTCAGCTCTTTCTTCGACAAGATCTGCGGCATCCAGCGCAACGGCAAACGCTACCGCGGGAACCTCGTGCCGCTTTTGGTACAAAAATATGGGATCGAGGTCGGCGGCGACGATGGCAAGGCCGAGTTCGACCAGATCCAGAGCTTCCGGCGCTTCCTGCTCTTCGCGCGTGACACCATCCGCTGGCGCAAACCGATGGACCCCGATATCCACTGGTCGGCCATGTCGGGCCATGTCTCCACCTATATCGCCAATGGCGGGCGCTACGACAAAATCTTTTTCACAGAGCGGTTCAATGACGGCATGCAGGATGTGCTCGATCACATAAAATCGCCGCATAAGGTCGATCTGAAGAAGATCCCGAAATTCAACGAAAGCGAAGGCCACGGCCCCAAGCGTGCGCACCCGGTCGAGGACTATTTCGACGACCTGTCAAAGCATCTGGTGTGGGAAATCTACAAACGCGATTTTCAGCTTTTCAAATATGACTTCGAAAATCCCGGCAACAAGATGCCCATCGGCGAGATTGACCTGGAAGAGGTACACGCAAAGTTGGGTGATTAAGGGTGCGCCGCATCCTGCCCTGGCTAAAGGAAAAAGCTACCCTCGGCCCGCTCTTGCTGCTGGGCATGGTCTCGGCCAGCCTCTGGGCCTTCCTGGAACTGCTCGACGAGGTGCAAGAGGGAGAGACAGCCGCGTTCGACAGCGCCCTCCTCCTCGCCTTGCGCACAGCGGAAAACGCCCCCATCGGCCCGCCAGTGCTGCAAGAGGTGATGCGGGATTTCACTGCGCTTGGCGGCATAGCGGTGTTGACGCTGATCACAGGTCTTGTCGCTGTCTTTCTCGTCCTCAAACGCGACAGCCGCACAGCCCTTTTCCTGATCACGGCGGTCGGCTCCGGCATCCTCGCCAGCACGCTGGCCAAAACGGTGATCGACAGACCCCGCCCCGATCTGGTGCCACATGGCTCCATCGTCAGCACGGCCAGCTTTCCAAGCGGCCACTCGCTTATGGCAACGCTGGTCTACCTTACCCTTGCCATCGTCATTGCCCGCGGCCAATCCAGCCCACGCGTTAAGGCCTATGTGATCGGCGTCGCCGTGGCTCTTTCCTTGGCCGTCGGGGCAAGCCGGGTCTATCTGGGCGTGCATTGGCCGACTGATGTTCTGGCAGGCTGGGCGCTTGGCAGCGGTTGGGCTATTGGCGCTTGGGCGGTGGCTACGGCGTTGGAGCGCGCCCGGCTCCTCCCCAAGGATGAAACCGATTAGAGCGCACCCTCAACTTCATCTTGGCACAAATACCTGACTCCGACGCCAACAACAGATCCAGCGGGAAAGAACCGCGCCGCCGCCGAACCTGGCCCCGTGGCAACGGCGTGCGGCGATGGCCCCCAAGGGGCTTGAGCCGCGCGCCCCCCCCGTTCAGAGCACGCCAGCTCCGGCAAACAGCGCTTTCAGGTTCGCTTCAGGGCGCGCGCCGATATGGCTGATGACTTCTGACGCTGCAATATTTCCCATCTGCGCTGCAGCTTCCAAGCCATGCCCGTTGGTGATCGCCCACAGGAAGGCCCCCGCGAATAGATCCCCTGCCCCGGTCGCATCCACGATCTGGGTCGGCACCGCAGGCACATGCCAATGCTGGCCGTCCGACAGGATATGCGC
>JBFHGI010000381.1:0-3304 GCA_041583175.1 Pseudorhodobacter sp.
GCCAAGTCACCAAAGGCAACGGCCCCGTAGTGGTTAGCGATGTCCGCAGCCGGATGCACGCCTTTTCCCAGAACTTCCTAAAAGCCGCGCGGGAAATGGGCTGGAAAGTTTCGAACAACCTGAACGGCGAGGATATCGAAGGCGTGATGCAATTGCGTAGCACTGTGTGGAACGGGCGGCGCTGGTCTTCGGCCGATGCGTTTCTCCGCCCCGCGACCAAACGGGCGAACCTGCAGCTCATCTCCAATACTCTGGTTGAGAAAGTCGTGATCAAAGACGGCCGCGCGACGGGCGTGCAATACCGCGCGCGGGACGGGGTTCATGTGGCACTGGCCACGAAAGAGGTGATCTTGTCGGCGGGGGCGATCAACTCACCCCAGATCCTGCAATTGTCGGGGGTAGGCCCTGCCGATCTGCTGCAATCGCATGGGATTGAGGTGCAACGCGATCTGCCCGAAGTCGGCAAAGGCATGCAGGATCACTTGGCGATCTCGCATTATTACCGCGCGTCCGAACCGACATTGAACAACAAATTGGGCAACTGGTTCGGCCAGATGCTGGCCGGTATCCGTTATATCCTGACCCGCAAAGGCCCGCTCAGCGTGCCGGTTAACCAAGTAAGCGGCTATGTCCGTTCCACACCGACAGTACCGGTGGCGGATGTGCAGGTTTACTGCAACCCGATGTCCTATGTCACGCGGCCCACTGGCGAAGTCGGCGTTGATCCCGAGGCGGGCTTCCTGCTTTGCGTTCAGCCTTGCCGCCCGACCAGCCGTGGCGCGGTGACGATTGCCTCGGCCAATCCAAAGGATGCACCTTTAATCCAACCCAACTCGCTGTCTACCGATGAGGATTGCGAGATGGTCGTGAAAGCCAGCCATCTGCTGCAACAACTGGCGCAGACCGATGCCATCCGCGCAGTGACACAGGCGCGCCTGACGCCCGATATCGTGCCGATGGATGATGCGGCTTTGCTCCAAAACTTTCGCAACAACGCCGGAACCGTGTTCCACGCAAGCTGCACCTGCCGGATGGGCCATGATGCAAGCGATTCCGTGCTGGACGGGCGCTTGCGCGTGCATGGCCTCAAGGGGCTGCGTGTCGTTGATGCCTCGGCCTTCCCTAACATCACCTCGGGAAATACCAACGCACCGACCATCATGCTCGCGTCCCGCGCTGCGGATTTGATTCTGGAAGACGCCTGATCCCAACCAGTCGCCCGAACCCAACAGGAGTAATGCTATGAAGCTCGATAAAATCGAAACCTTTGTCGTCGCCAATCCACCGCCGCGCCACGGGGGCCGCTATTTCATCTTTGTGCGTTTGACGACGGCTTGCGGGATCAGCGGCGTGGGCGAGATCTACAACGCGACATTCGGGCCGGATCTCTGCGCGCGCATGGCTCAGGATGTGTTCATGCGCCAGTTTGAGGGTGAAAACCCGCATCACATCGAAAAAATGTGGCGTAAGACCTATGGCGCCGGTTTCACCATGCGCCCCGATGTGACGGTGATGGGGGTTCTGTCGGGTTTGGAAATGGCCTGTTGGGATATTATCGGCAAGGCAGCGGATCAGCCGGTCTATCAGCTTCTGGGCGGCAAGGTGAATGAGCGCCTTCGCAGCTATACCTACCTCTATCCGCCTTCGGGAGATGTGTATCCCGACCCGCTTGCGCCCAACGTCTATAATGACGCTGACCACGCGGCAGAGGCGGCGATCAAGGCCGTAGAGCAGGGGTTCACGGCGGTGAAATTTGATCCCGCCGGACCATACACGATCTACGATGGCCACCAGCCGCGCCTCATTGATCTTGATCTGTCCGAGCAGTTCTGCAAGCGCATCCGCGAGGCGGTCGGCAACCGTGCTGATCTGCTGTTTGGCACCCATGGCCAGTTCACTGTGTCCGGTGCCAAGCGCATGGCACGGCGCCTCGAAGCTTATGATCCACTGTGGTTCGAAGAACCGCTGCCGCCGGAAAACCCCAGCGATATGGCCGAAGTTGCGCGCTTTACCTCAATCCCGATTGCAGCGGGAGAGCGTTTGACGACCAAGCATGAATTTGCCCGCGTTTTGGAGGCTGGCGCGGCCTCGATCTTGCAGATGAACCTTGGACGGGTTGGCGGGATTCTGGAGGCAAAGAAAATTGCCTCCATGGCCGAAACGCGTTCGGCGCAGATCGCACCGCATCTTTATTGCGGGCCGGTTGTGGCGGCGGCGAATATCCAGATCGGCACTTGTAGCCCGAACTTCCTCATCTTGGAATCCATTGGCCGGTTTGATGGTCCGTTCATGGATTTCCTGACCACATCGATCGCTTGGGAAGACGGCTATGTCATTCCGCCGACCGCGCCCGGCCTCGGGGTGGAGCTGAACGACGCGGTGATCGCCGCCAATCCCTATATCGGCACCGAGCTGCACCTCAATCTCGTGACTGAACCGGTCACCACATAACGCATCATTGAAGGACTGACAGAGATATGAAAACACTCGATAAATTCTACATTGATGGGGCGTGGGTTGAACCGCATGCCAGCACAGACATCGCCATAGTCAACCCCGCTACTATGGGTGTCGTCGGGCAGGTCGCACTAGGCGATAGCGTTGATGTAGATAAGGCTGTCGCGGCGGCCAAACGGGCGTTTGTGACATTTTCGAAAACGACCAAGGACGAACGTATCGCCCTGTTGGAGCGCCTGAAGGCGGTGTTTACCGCACGGGTTGAAGAGATGGCGCAGGCGATCACCACCGAGATGGGCGCCCCGATCACCCTATCGCGTGAGCAACAGGCCGCTTGCGGCATCGACCATATCGAGGACTTTATCAAAGCACTGAAAGCGCAGGAAACCCGCGAAATCCTGCCCAATACCGATCTGCTGATCCGCGAGCCCATCGGTGTGTGTGGATTGATTACGCCCTGGAACTGGCCCATCAGCCAAATCGCGTTGAAGGTTGTGCCAGCACTGGCGATCGGGGCGACCTGCGTGCTCAAACCATCGGAATATGCGCCGCTTTCCGCCGCGCTCTTTGCCGAGTTCGTGCATGAGGCCCGCTATCCTGCGGGCGTGTTCAACCTGATCTTTGGCGAAGGCCAGACCGTTGGCGCCGCAATGTCGCGCCATCCCGATATCGATATGATGTCCTTTACCGGATCAACCCGCGCGGGGATTTTGGTGTCTAAAGATGCCGCCGATACCGTCAAACGCGTCACGCTGGAACTTGGTGGCAAATCGCCCAACCTCGTGTTTGCCGATGCCGATCTGGAAACCTGCGTCACGGCGTCGGTTTTGAAATGTTTCTCGAACAC
>JBFHGI010000382.1:0-3294 GCA_041583175.1 Pseudorhodobacter sp.
GCAAGATGAGCGCCGAGGCCCTGATGCGGATGGAGCGGATGATCTTGCCGTTCCGCTTTGTGGTCGAGCGTGTGGAGAGCACCTTCAAGCTGGGCCAGAACAAGACCGCAGAGCAGCGCACGGGTGCGGCGGCAGGCATTGCTAGCGCGCCCGTGGGCATGGAGGCCTTGCATATCTCGCGTTTGATGGCGGGTGGTTGATTTGCATTTACTCCGCCTGCACCCGGCCCTACCATTCCAGCCGATCCGGGGTGCCGCTGGCCCCTGCTTTGAGATGGAGTTTGCCATGCCTCTGCCTTTGGCCCCCATTGCCTTGTTCGCCTTGCGTGGCACCGCAGTCGCTGCGGGGGTCTGGGCGGTGCGCCGCGGGATTCGTGCGATCACCTGGCAAGGGCGCAGTGACCAACGCGCCGAGGATGTCCTGGATGATCTGGGCGAGGGGCTGGCCGCCCATAAAGCCGCAACCTTCGGCGAGGCGGGTTCCGAGGCGCGTCAGACCAATGCCGCCGCCCGCCTGCGTCGGGTGGTGCGCTGGCGCGGCAAAGAGCTGGAGTTGGACGCGGCCTTTATGGCGCGGTTTCGTATCCGGCAGAGATAGGACTTTCAAAGCTATCGCCTGATGCCCCCTTCGGGTTACAGGTATTCGGACCAAGATAAAGCAGCCGGTTGCGCTGCCAAAGATAAGGAAGTTGACGATGCGTCTTTTTTGTTCCCACTCCTCGCCCTATGCGCGCAAGGTGTTGGTTTTGCTAGCGGAAGCAGGGAAATCCGAGGCGGTGGAACTGGTGCTGGGCAGTGGCACGCCGGTCGATCTGGGCTCGGCACCGGTGGCGCAGAACCCCTTGGCCAAGATCCCGACATTGGAGCGTGAGAACGGCCCCGCGCTTTACGATAGCCGGGTCATCACGCGTTACCTCGACGATCATTTCGACGCGGGTCTGTATCCGAAAGGCGAACGCCTGTGGGATGCGCTGACGCTGGAGGCGACAGCCGACGGCATCGTCGATGCGGCCATTTTGATGGTTTACGAATGGCGGGTGCGCCCTGAGGAAAAGCGGTTTGAACCGTGGGTCGAGGGGCAGTGGAGCAAGATCGCCCGGTCTCTCGATGCTTTGGAGGGGCGCTGGATGAGCCATTTGCACGGGCCGCTGGACATGGGGCAAATCGCGGTCGGCTGTGCTTTGGGCTATCTCGACTTCCGCCATGGCGATCGCAACTGGCGCGAGGGGCACCCCTCGCTCGCCGCGTGGGAGGCCGGTTTTGCCAAGCGGGAGAGTATGAAAGCCACGATGCCGCCGGCATAGGCCGACGATCTGGCAGGATGCTTCCTCTTTCAAGTTTTGTGCTGGTCTGGTCGATCGTGGCGCTGAATACCATGACGCCGGGGCCGAATGTGGTGAACACCATCGCCACCGCCATGTCCGCAGGGCGGCGGGCCGGTTTGGGTGCGGCAATGGGGGTGGGAATTGGCGTGGCACTGTGGTGCCTCGCCTCCAGCCTCGGGTTTGCGGCTATTTTCGCGGCCTATCCGGCGGCAGAGCGGATTATGGCGGTAGTGGCCGCCGGTTTGATGACCTGGCTTGCGCTTCGGGCCTTGCGGCAGGCGTGGAGCGGCTATCGCGGCGCGAAACGCGGTTTGCCTCTGGCCCCTGCAAAGCTTGGCTATGGTGCCGCATTGCTGCGCGCCGTGATGATCAGTGCGTCGAACCCGAAAGTTCTGACGACGTGGTTGTCGATTGCCACCCTGTTTCCCGTTGCCAAAGCGGGCAGGGCTGACGTGGCGCTGCTTACGGGGGGCGCCGCACTTATCGGGCTGTTTTTCCACAGCACCTATGCCACGCTTTTCTCGACCGGCCCGGCGGTGCGATTCTATTTGCGTGCAGGTTGGGTGATTTACCTGATCGCAGGCGTGTTTTTCGCCGTGCTCGCGGGCGGGATGATTTCGCGCCTGATCACGCATTGATTCTGCCGAATTTGGCGGGCTGCGTCGATTTGCGCGCAAATTATCGTGCTCGCCGTTGCATTTCCGCCGCTCAACACCCATCTGCGCCGCTTTGCCCGCTGGACGCGGGCCGCTTCCGCCGCTAAATACCCCGCTTGTAAGGCTGTGCATCACACGCGGCCCGGTCATGACATGGGTCGCATAAGGCGGCCTTCGGAAGGGAGAATTCTCGTGTCCCACGCAGACGAACACGCAGGCACCCGCAGGGATTTCCTGTATTACGCTACCGCAGGCGCAGGTGCCGTAGCCACCGGGGCTGCCGTTTGGCCGCTCGCCAACCAGATGAACCCATCGGCAGATGTGCAGGCTTTGTCCTCGATCTTCGTTGATATCTCGGCTGTCGAGCCGGGGACGCAGCTGACGGTGAAATATCTGGGCAAGCCGGTGTTCATTCGCCGCCGCACCCCCGAAGAAATCGAGGCTGCACGCGCCGTTCCTGCCGCTGATCTGGCAATTGACCAGATGTCGCAGAACCCGAACAAGCCCTCTACCGATGCGTCTGACGAGAACCGGACGATGGATGAGGCGGGTGAATGGCTGGTGATGATCGGCGTTTGCACCCATCTGGGTTGCGTTCCGATCGGTGATGGCGCGGGTGAGTTCGGCGGCTGGTTCTGCCCTTGCCACGGGTCGCACTATGATACGGCGGGCCGTATCCGCAAAGGCCCCGCACCGCAAAACCTGCATATCCCGGTGGCTGAGTTCACCGACGAAACAACTCTCAAGCTCGGGTAAGGATATATCATGGCCGGAATTCCGCACGACCATTACGAGCCCAAAACGGGCGCCGAAAAGTGGCTTCACAAGCGCCTGCCGATTGTCGGGCTGCTGTATGACACGCTGATGATCCCCACGCCCAAGAACCTGAACTGGATGTGGATCTGGGGTATCGTTCTGACCTTCTGTCTGGTGCTGCAAATCGCCACCGGCATCGTCTTGGCGATGCACTACACGCCGCATGTGAGCCTTGCCTTTGCCTCGGTCGAGCACATCATGCGCGATGTAAACGGCGGGCATATGCTGCGCTATCTGCACGCAAATGGCGCGTCGCTGTTCTTTATCGCTGTGTATCTGCACATTTTCCGCGGTCTCTACTACGGGTCGTACAAGGCCCCGCGCGAGATTACGTGGATCATCGGGATGCTGATCTATCTGGCGATGATGGGCACCGCGTTCATGGGTTACGTTCTGCCATGGGGGCAGTTGTCCTTCTGGGGCGCGACCGTGATCACCGGCCTGTTCGGTGCTATTCCGGGCATTGGTGAATCGATCCAGACTTGGCTGTTGGGCGGC
>JBFHGI010000383.1:0-3282 GCA_041583175.1 Pseudorhodobacter sp.
GCGCGCGCGGCGGCGGAGCTATTGGCGCGGGCGTTTTCGACGCCGGGGGAAGCATGACAGCGATCGATTGGGCCGGATTGATGCAGGTTGGGCTGCATGGTCTTGGTCTGCAGCCGTCCGAGTTCTGGCGGCTGACCCCGGTAGAGCTGCGGATCAAACTTGGGGCACAATCCGGCGCTGCCCCTTTGACGCGCGCGCGTCTCGACGATTTGGCGCGCGCTTTTCCAGATGTGAAGAAGGGGCCGATTGATGGCTGATATCGAAGGTTTGGAAGATCAGATTGCGGCTTTGGAAGCCTCGCTCGATGGTGCGGCCGAACTGGTCGGGGCGTTTGACGGGGAACTTTCACGGATGCGTGAGAGCCTCGTCTTTACGGGCCGCGAGGTGAACACGCTCTCCAACTCTATCGGCGGAGGTTTGCGGCGCGCATTCGATGGTTTGGTGTTTGATGGCCTGAAGCTGTCGGATGCATTGAGGGGCGTGGCGCAGACGATGATGGATAGCGTCTACAACGTCGCGATGAAACCGGTGCAGAACGCATTGGGGGGCATGGTCGCCAATGGGATGAACACGCTTTTGGGCGGCATGATGCCATTTGCCAATGGCGGGGCGTTCACCCAAGGCAGGGTGATGCCCTTTGCCAAGGGCGGTGTTGTGTCATCGCCAACCAATTTCGCCATGCGCGGTGGGCTGGGGCTGATGGGGGAAGCGGGGCCAGAGGCGATCATGCCTCTGGCACGGGGGGCTGATGGCAGGCTTGGCGTGCAGGCGGCCGGAAACAGCCGCCCGATGACCGTCGTGATGAACATCTCTACCCCGGATGCGGCGAGTTTTCAGCGCAGCCAAAGCCAGATTGCGGCACAGGCCTCACGCGCGTTGTCGCGTGGGCAGCGGAACAGATGAGGGAAGATCATGGGATTTCACAACATACGTTTTCCGGCCAACCTGAGCTTCGGGTCTGTCGGCGGGCCGGAACGGCGCACCGAGATTGTCACGCTGGCAAACGGGTTCGAGGAGCGCAACACCCCCTGGGCCCATTCGCGTCGCCGCTATGATGCCGGGGTAAGCCTGCGTAGTCTGGATGATGTCGAGGCGTTGATTGCCTTCTTCGAAGCCCGCAGCGGGCAATTGTTCGGCTTTCGTTGGAAGGATTGGGCGGATTACAAATCCTGCCTGCCCTCCAAAGCACCTTCTGCATTGGATCAGCCGATCGGGCAGGGCGACGGGGAGCAACTTACGTTCTCGCTCTCCAAAACCTATCGCTCGGGTGAGGTGACCTATACGCGCCCGATTTCAAAGCCGGTGCTGGGAACGGTTCTTGTGGCCATCGACGGCGATCCGAAGGTTGAGACGCTGGAATTTTCTGTTGATACGGCGACCGGGATCATCAGTTTTCCAACACCGCCCGATCCGGGCGTGCGTATCACCGCGGGGTTCGAGTTCGATGTGCCCGTGCGCTTTGATACCGACCGTATCCAGGCCTCGGTCGCCTCGTTCAAAGCGGGTGACGTGCCTTCGGTCCCAGTTGTGGAGCTGCGGGTTTGATGGCGGGCGCAGAGGGGCTTTTTGCGCATCTGGAAACCGGGACCACAACGGTTTGCCGCGCTTGGGAGATCGAGCGCCGTGACGGCGTCTGGTTTGGCTTCACCGATCATGATTGCGATCTTGGGTTTGGCGGCAAACTCTACAAAGCCAACTCCGGCTTGACCGCGCGCGCGTTGCAGCAAACGACTGGTCTGTCGGTGGATAACACCGAGGCGATGGGCGCTTTGTCCGATTTTGCCTTGACCGAGGCGGATATTCTGGCCGGGCGTTTCGACGGGGCGGCTCTGATCGGCTGGCAGGTGGATTGGGCCAATCCGGACAATCGAGCGGTGACCTTTCGGGGCACGATCGGGGAAATCGCACGGACGGGCGGCGCCTTTCAGGCAGAGTTGCGCGGGCTGACCGAAAGCCTGAACCAGCCTCAGGGGCGGGCGTTCCAGCGCAGTTGCCCTGCCGTTCTGGGCGATAGCAAGTGCAGGTTCGACCTTTCGCAACCCGGCTTCTGCGACGAGGCTCCGGTCGTCGCGGTGGCGGGGCAGCGCGTTTTCACATTCGAGGCTCTCGCCAGCCACGCCGACAGATGGTTCGAGCGTGGCCGTCTGGTCGTTCTTTCGGGACAAGCCAAAGGTGCAATCGGAATCATCAAGAATGATCGGCTGAGCAATAACATCCGGGTCATTGAGTTGTGGCAGGCGCTTGGTCCTAGCATCGCTCAGGGTGATCTGGTGCGCTTGGAGGCCGGGTGCGACAAGCGCGCGGAAACATGCCGGTTGAAGTTCGGTAACTTTCTGAATTTTCGTGGGTTTCCTGACATTCCGGGTGAGGATTGGCTGACATCCTATCCGGTTTCCACACAGGCGAATGGTGGCGGGAGCCTTGTCCGATGACACCGCTGAAATCCAGAATAGTGGCCGAGGCGCGGGAGTGGATTGGCACGCCCTATGTTCATCAGGCCAGTTGCAAAGGTGCGGGGACAGACTGTCTTGGGTTGCTGCGTGGGGTATGGCGAGCCGTGGCAGGGCCGGAGCCGGAGGCCGTGCCTGCCTATACAGCAGATTGGTCAGAACCAGCCCGTGATGAAATCTTGTTGCGTGCTGCATCTCGCTGGTTGCGACCCAAGGCGGTATCGGATGCGGCGATCGGCGATGTGCTTCTGTTCAGGATGCGGGATGGGGCTGTCGCCAAACATCTTGGGATCACCAGCGCGGCAGGCCCGGGTCAGAGCTTCATTCATGCCTATACGGGGCATGGCGTTATCGAAAGCGCGCTGACCGAGCCGTGGTTGCGGCGGGTTGTTGCGAGGTTTGAATTTCCAGAAGGAGTGCTGTGAATGGCGACGATACTGCTATCGGCTGCGGGGGCCGCCATTGGGTCGGGTTTTGGTGGAACTGTTCTGGGTCTGTCGGGTGCCGTCATCGGGCGTGCCCTTGGCGCGACCTTGGGGCGTGTCATCGATCAACGGGTCCTGGGGGCCGGTTCCGAGGCTGTTGAAACGGGGCGGATAGAGCGTTTTCGCCTGACTGGCGCATCCGAAGGGACAGCCGTGCCACAGGTTTACGGGCGCGTTCGATCTGCAGGTCAGGTCATCTGGGCAACGCAGTTCCTGGAACAAAGATCAACCCAGGGCGGCGGCAAAGGTACGCCTCAACCGAAGGTTACGAGCTATTCCTACACTGTGAGCTTTGCCGTCGCGCTGTGCGAAGGCGAGATTTCCTCCATTGGCCGGATCTGGGCGGA
>JBFHGI010000384.1:0-3261 GCA_041583175.1 Pseudorhodobacter sp.
CTCGATCAACTTGGGCATCGTGGCCGAGAACAGCATCGTCTGGCGTTTCAGCGGAATATATTGCGCGATTTTGCGCAGGGCGTGGATGAAACCCATGTCCAGCATCTGGTCGGCCTCGTCCAGCACCAGATAGCCGCACGCCTCAAGGCTGACGGCCTTACGGTCCAGCAAGTCAATCAAACGGCCCGGCGTGGCGACCAGAACATCGGCGCCCCGGGCCAGCTTTTCCGACTGGCGGAAGATCGACGCGCCACCGGTGATCATCACCACCTTGACGGGCGTCCCTTTGGTGTAATTTGTAAGGTTATCAGAGATTTGGCTGACAAGCTCACGCGTTGGCGCCAGGATCAGGCTGCGCACGGTGCGGGGCGCTGGCGGGTGGCCGATATCGAGCAAACGGTGCAGAAGCGGCAGACCAAAGGCCGCCGTTTTGCCGGTGCCGGTCTGGGCCAGGCCCATGATGTCACGGCCCTTCATGATATGCGGAATGGCCTGCACCTGAATCGGTGTGGGCGCGGTGTAGCCAGCTTTATCCAAGCCAGCCATAAGCTTAGGGGAAAGCCCCAAGTCAGAAAACGTCGTCATAAATAGTCTTTCCGGCCCGCGCGGTCGCGAACCTTACGCCGCAGCATCGCGGCAAAGAGGAAGCGGCGCGCGCCTCGGATGCCTGCCCTTGCAAACACCCCGTCGGCTCCGCGGAACCCCTGCGTGACGGTGGGAACCTGTCATCCGGGCCGTTCACATGCTCACGCGGCACGGGCACTCGGATAGGGGGCAGATGAGGGAGTTCGGCGCAATTGTCAAGGGGGCAGACGAGTCTGGGACATTACCAGAAAGACTATGGAAAGCGTACAGAGCGCAATCGGGGGGCGGGAACCAAAGCCACAGTTTCGGGTTGTCGGTGCGATTGGTCACCGATGTGACCGAAACTTTGGCAAATGGAGAGATGACGATGTTTCGTAATTTTATCGCTACCGCATTGACCACCACCTTGCTTGCCACCGCCGCCCCCGCGCTGGCTGAAACCATGGTCAAGGAAGTGACCGTCGAGGCAGACCTGACCGCGGTCCAGAACGCAAATGCAGGGGCGCATTGGGCCACCCTGACCGATGACTTGCAAAATGCCATTGTATCGCGGGTGGCGGACTTGATCGCGGAGGACGGCGTGAAAGTCTCTGTCGCGATTGACTCGGTGGAGCTGGCCAACAGCCTGCAATCAGCGCTTGGAACTGCGGATTCCAAATTGATGGGCAAGGTTAACATCTCGCATGACACCGACAATTCGAAGTTCGACAACTACGATCTGACCGTGACCTTTGCTGACGCTGGCCCGTTCTTCCTGCCCGGCACCGATCTGACTGCGATCACGACCGACAGCAAGGAATATTACGACGCGATGATCGCCGCTTTTGCGGATTATGTGGCGACCAAGCTGAAAGCCTGAGCGCTGGAATTTCCGAACATGATGGCCTTGCCCCCGCACGAGTGCGGGGGCGTTGATCGCTGAAAAGGGTCCATTGGGGCGTTTTTGCTGCGATGTTGCGCCGCCGCTATTACCCCTGCAGCGTCCGAACCCCAATCCCTTCGCCCCGCGCTTTCATCGCGGCCACGGCGGCAATAGACCCGGCGGCGGTCGTGAAATACGGAATTTTGTCGAACAGGGCGACTTTGCGGATTTCGCGGGAGTCGTGGACGGATTGGGTGCCTTCGGTGGTGTTCAGAACCAGCGCGATGTCTTCGTTTTTCAACCGGTCCACGATATTCGGGCGGCCCTCATAGACTTTGTTGACCGGCGTGGCCTTGGCCCCGACGGACTCGAGCCAGGTCGCGGTCCCCTTTGTCGCGACGATCTCGAAGCCCATGGTGATGAGGTCACGGGCAGCGGCGGCCATGGCATCGGACTTGTCCATATCCTTGATGGAAAGGAACACACGTCCTTCGGTTGGCAGGTCGTTGCCTGCGCCCATCTGCGCCTTCAGGAAGGCCAGCGGGAAGGTACGATCCCAGCCCATGACTTCGCCGGTAGAGCGCATCTCCGGTCCCAAAAGCGGGTCAACGCCGGGGAAGCGGGCGAAGGGCAGCACGGCCTCCTTGACGCTGAACCAAGGCGTTATCGGGTTGGCGAGCGTGTTCGGGTCGGCCAGCGGCAGATCGGTATCAGGTCCCGCATCGGCAGCATAGGGGGCGCGCATCGGGAAGTTGCTCATCGGCTCCCCGGCCATCAGGCGCGCGGCGATCGAGGCGATCGCGCTATCGGTCGCCTTGGCCACGAAAGGCACGGTGCGCGAGGCGCGCGGGTTTACTTCGAGAACGTAAATCTCATCGCCTTTCAGCGCGAATTGCACGTTCATCAGGCCCACCACGTTCAGCGCCCGCGCCATGGCAACGGTTTGCTCTTTCAACTGCTCGATGATGGCGGGCGACAGGGAATGCGGCGGCAAAGAACAGGCGCTGTCGCCGGAGTGAACGCCGGCTTCCTCGATATGTTCCATGATGCCCGCGACATGGACGTTCTGGCCATCGGACAGCGCATCGACATCGACCTCAATCGCGCCGGACAGATAGCTGTCGAGCAGGACGGGGTTCTTGCCCGAGACCTGCACAGCCTCACGGATATAGCGTTCCAACTGCGCATCCTCACGGATGATTTCCATCGCGCGACCGCCCAGAACAAAGGACGGGCGGATGACCAGCGGGTAGCCGACTTCTGCGGCGACGGCAAAGGCCTCATCACGGCTGCGGGCGGTGCCGTTATGGGGTTGTTTCAAGCCCAGCTTGTGCAGAAGCTGTTGGAAACGCTCACGATCCTCGGCCAGATCAATCGCGTCGGGCGTGGTGCCAAGGATCGGAATGCCTTCGTCATAAAGCGCATTCGCCAGCTTCAAAGGCGTCTGGCCACCGAACTGCACGATGACCCCGTGCAACGTGCCGTTTTCCTGTTCGACGCGCAGGATTTCCAGCACATGTTCCAGCGTCAGCGGTTCGAAATAGAGCCGGTCCGAGGTGTCATAATCGGTGGACACGGTTTCGGGGTTGCAGTTGATCATGATGGTTTCATAACCCGCCTCTGTCAGCGCATAGCAGGCATGGCAGCAGCAATAATCGAACTCGATCCCCTGGCCGATACGGTTCGGGCCACCGCCAAGGATCACCACCTTTTTGGCGTTGGAGGGGCGGGCCTCACATTCCACATCGCCCATGACGGGGGATTCGTAGGTGGAATACATATAGGGGGTCTGCGCCTCGAATTCCGCGGCACAG
>JBFHGI010000385.1:0-3260 GCA_041583175.1 Pseudorhodobacter sp.
GCATCCTTGGCCTTTGAAATACCGCCTGCGGGTTTGTAGCCAACTTTGATGCCGGTACGTTCCTGATAATCGCGGATTGCACGGATCATCGTCAGGGTGACGGGCAAGGTCGCATTGACCGGCTCTTTCCCTGTCGAGGTCTTGATGAAATCTGCCCCTGCCATCATGCAGATCAGCGAAGCACGGGCCACATTGCGCAGGGTGCCCAACTCGCCGGTCGCCAGAATAGCCTTCACATGGGCGTCGCCGCAGGCGTTGCGCATCGCGCGCATCTCATCGTAAAGCGCTTGCCAATTCTGCGTCAGAACATGGCGGCGAGAGATGACAATATCAATTTCCTGCGCCCCTGCCGCCACGCTTTCTCCAATCTCGGCCAGACGCAGATGCAATGGAGATAGACCTGCCGGAAAACCGGTGGACACAGCCGCCACCGGAATACCGGACCCTTCCAGCGCGCGCACGGCGGTTTCCACCATATCGTGATAGACGCAAACCGCGCCGACTGTCAGTCCTTCCATCCCGAGCGCCGCCAGTATGTCGGCGCGGACAGGTTGGCGGGCCTTGGCGCAAAGCCGCTGCACTCGGCCTGCCGTATCGTCACCCGACAGTGTGGTAAGGTCGATGCAAGAGATTGCCTTGCACAGCCACGCCGCCTGATAGTCCTTTTTAACGGTGCGCCGCCCCGGCAAACTGGCCGCGCGGCGCTCGATCGCCGAGGTATTCGCCTGGACCGCCGCGACCCAATCCAGATCAAGGGGCATGCCGGGGTTGCGGATATGGCTAAGCTGCGGGAGGTTGCTTTTCGCCCCGCCTTGCAGGGCAGTAGAGGTTGATGTGCGATCGCTTTGCAAGGGGCTCTCCGCTTCAATGGGATGTTGAAAGGGTCGCATTTGCACTGACGGCTGGCAAGAGTGCCGCGCCGTCATTCCTACAAAGATTTTATCAAGCGGTCAGATTTAGTGATCTGACGGAGGGGGCGCCGCTTTGGGCGCGACGCGCGTCATCAACGGCTGTAATTCCTCGGCCTCATCCTCATAGGTCGCCCAGCCGTGGTCTGTTCCGGTTTCGGGCAGGCTGGATTCTTCATCACAGCGATGCAGATAGGCTTTGGCGATGAAATTGGCGGTGATTGGCGCTGTCAGGAACAGGAACATCGTAATCAGCAGCTCGTGCCAGCTAGGTGTGGACCGCATGATCCAGAAATAGAGCATCGACGCCAGCAGCACACCGCCGACGCCCAGTGTCGAGGCTTTGGTTGGTGCATGCAGCCGTGTCATGGTGTCGGGCAGTTTGATCAGACCGATACTGCCGACTAGGCCAAAGATGCCCGCGCTGACCAGCAACACGGAGATGACGATTTCAGCGATCTGTTCCATAGGTCTGCCCCCTTATTCGATGATGTCGCCGCGCAAGATGAACTTGCAATAGGCCACGGTAGAGACAAAGCCGGTCATGGCGAACAGCAGCGCTGCCTCAAAATACACGCCGGAATGGGACGAGATGCCGTAAAGCACCAAAAGCGCGATGACGTTGATGACCATCGTATCCAGCGCCAGCACACGGTCCACAACGCCCGGCGCCCGGAATATGCGATAAAGGTTGAACAGCAGGCCAATGCCAAAGCAGGCGAAAGCGAAAATCAGGGCGTATTGTATCATTCGAAAATCCTCATCAAACGGGATTCGTAGCGGGCTTTGATGTCGTCACGCACCTCATCCGGGTTTGGCGCATGCAGGCAGTGGATCAGCAGCGCCTTCCCGTCGCCCGACATATCGGCTGTCACGGTGCCGGGGGTCATGGTAATTGTGCCGGCCAGAACCGTAATGGCTTCGGGTGTCCGCAGGTCCAGCGGAACGGTGACCCAAGCGGGTTGCAACTGGCTATTGGGTTTGAACAGAACGATGCTCGCAACGATGAAGTTGGACTTCACAATGTCATACAGCACGATCAGGATATAGCCGATGATCGCAGCGGGGTTGCGCAACAGCGGACGGTCCGGCCAGTAGGGTGCGGTGATGATCGGGATGATGATACCAAGCATCACGGCAAACACCAGTGAGCCGAGCTTCAACTGGTTCACCAGAAGCATCCATGTAATGACCAGCAGCAGCGTCAGATAGGGGTGCGGGAAAAGCTTGCGCAGCATTGCCTTACTCCTTTGCCGAGGGAAGGACGGCGTTGATGTAGGCGGTCCGGTCAAATAGTTCGGCACTGGTGTCAGCCAGCCAATCCGTGACCGGTCCGGCGAAAACCGTCAGGGCGATCAGGGCCGCAATCAGGGCAAACACCATGGCAAAGGCCAAAGGCTCGCGTTTCGGTTCCGGTCGGGCTTGTGTTGTGGTGATTGCGTAAGCCTTCCAGAACACGGCGGAACCGGCCCGTGAAAAGCCGACAACGGTGATTAGGGAGGTCGCCAGAATGGCCGTCCAGATCAACGCCATGCTTGGCCCCCGTGTGGCGTCCAGCACCAGCATCTTGCCCAGAAAACCCGAGAGGGGTGGCATGCCAGCCATGGCAATGGCGCCGCCAAAGAACAACGCGGCCAGCAAGCCATGCTGGGCGATGGGCGGCAAAGGCGCACGCAGCGTGTCATCGCGGCGCCGATCCTGCACCAGATCCACCACCAGAAACAGGATGGCTGTCGCCAGCGTGGAATGGAGCATGTAATAAAACGCCGCCGTCATGGCTTGCGGTGTGAATTGCGACACGGCGATGAACAGCGTGCCCATGGACCCGATGGCCGCAAAGGCCACGAGCCGCGCCATCCCCGTCGCCCCCATGACGCCGACTGCCCCCAGCACCAGCGTGATTAGCGCTGCGGGCAACAGAATGTCAGCAAACAGCGGCCCGGTCGCCGCAGTTTCGGGTGGGAAGATCAGCGTGAATACGCGAATAACGGCATAGGCCCCGACTTTGGTCATCACCGCAAACAAGGCGGCAACCACACCGGGGGCAAAGCTGTAGGTTGCGGGCAGCCAGAATTGCATGGGTACCAGCGCGCCCTTGATCGCAAAGACCAGCAGCAACAGGACCGCGCCGACACGCAGCAAGGCCGCATCGCCCTCCGGCAGCTCCGCCACTTTCAGCGCCAGATCGGCCATGTTCAGCGTGCCGGTGACGGAATAAATCGTCGCCAGCGCGAACAGGACCAGGGTAGAACCGACAAGGTTATAGGCCACATATTGCACGCCGGCTTTCAGCCGCTTCGCGCCGCCGCCGTGGATCATCAGGCCATAGCTGGCAATCAACAGCACCTCGAA
>JBFHGI010000386.1:0-3252 GCA_041583175.1 Pseudorhodobacter sp.
GGGCTGGGCGGGGCTGATGCTGGTGTCGGGGGGGATATGCCTGTTGGCGCTGCAACGCGGGGCCGCGCAGGCACAGCGCACAACGATCGGCATTGCGGTTCTGTTGGGGCTTTGCATCGGCACCTATTCGGTGGCCGATGGTATCGGTATCCGGCAGGCGGGCACGGCCACGGGCTATATGGGCTGGCTCTTTTTATGCGAGGCCCCCGTGCCGCTGGCCATCGCCTTGCACCGCCGCCGCAATCGCGGCCATTTCGCGCCACGCACGCTGGTTCTGGGGCTGCTGGGCGGTGTGGCGGCTGTCACAGCCTATGGGCTGGTGCTTTACGTCAAGACGATTGCGCCTTTGGGGGCTGTCTCGGCGGTGCGCGAATCAAGCGTTATTATCGCGGCCCTGATCGGCGTTATCTGGTTTGGCGAGCGGCCGTGGAAAGGCCGCCTGCTGGCTGCGGTGATCGTGGCGATGGGTGTGGTCGCTCTGTCATCGTCATAAACGGTATCGTTTTTTATGATGCAATCATAAGATAAATAGATTTTACTAATAGACATAGGATTTACACACTCTGACCAGGAACGACGCGGCCAGAAAGATGACGAAAATGTCGCAAGGCTGTTACAATGGCATCATAGCCCAAACGGCGAGGGCACCTGTCAGAGGTGACCGCGCCCAACAATCGATGAACCACTTTACCACAGGGGTATATAATGAAGATCACATCTATTCTTAGCCTTGGCACTGCCGCCTCGGCCCTGCTTGCGACGGCTGCTTTTGCGCAGACCGAATTGACCGTCTACACGGCTGTCGAGGCCGAAGACCTTGCCCGCTACGCCGAAACCTTCAACCAGGATCATCCGGATATCAAGATCAACTGGGTCCGCGATTCAACCGGCGTTATCACCGCGAAATTGCTGGCCGAAAAGAACAACCCGCAGGCCGATGTGGTCTGGGGCCTTGCGGCGACCTCGCTGCTGGTGCTGAAAACCGAAGATATGCTGGCCCCCTACGCGCCCGCAGGTCTGGACAAGCTGGACCCGAAATTCCGCGACGGTGACAACCCGCCCTCCTGGGTCGGGATGGACGCCTGGGTCGCGGCGATCTGCTACAACACCGTTGAAGGCGAAAAGCTGGGCCTGACCCCGCCGACAAGCTGGATGGACCTGACCAAGCCGGAATATGCGGGCCATGTCGTGATGCCGAACCCGGCCTCGTCCGGCACCGGTTTCCTCGATGTCTCCTCCTGGCTGCAAATCTATGGCGAGGAAAAAGGCTGGGCCTATATGGACAGCCTGCACGCCAATATCGCGGCCTATACCCATTCGGGTTCCAAGCCGTGCAGAATGGCCGGTTCGGGTGAGGCTGTGATCGGCGTCTCCTTCGCCTTCCGTGGTGCGAAATCCAAAGCCGAAGGCGCGCCGCTGGATATCATCGTGCCGAGCGAAGGCATCGGCTGGGATATGGAAGCAACCGCAATCGTTGCAGGCACCGCGAATGAAGAAGCTGCCAAGACGCTGGTGGATTGGTCCATCACGCCCAAAGCCATGGAAATGTACAATGTCGGCTATGCCGTTGTTGCCATTCCGGGCATGGCGAAGCCGGTGGAATACTTCCCCGAAGGCATCACCGAGGCGATGATCGACAATGACTTTGAATGGGCCGCGAACAACCGCGACAAGATCCTGACAGAGTGGACCAAGCGCTACGACACCAAGTCGGAGCCGAAGGGCTAAGCGCCTGATCTGACAAACGGCCCATCCTTCCCGCAAATCCGTTTCGGTTTCAACGGGATAGGGTGGGCCGAACCTTCGCGTTCACCCCTGCCGCCCCTATGACCGACCCAAGACCGGCCTGCCGCTCTGCGCGCCCGTCTGTTTTTCCGGAAAGCCCGCATGCCGACACCTGCCGCCCCCTATTTGCGCATCACTGACCTGTGGAAAGCCTTTGGCGATTTCCTCGCGTTGAAAGAGATCAATCTGGACATCGGGCATGGGGAATTCATTTGCTTTCTTGGGCCGTCGGGTTGCGGCAAGACCACGCTGTTGCGCGCCATTGCGGGGCTGGACCCGCAGACCCGCGGCACGATCCATCAAGGCGGCGTGGATATTTCCAACCTGCCGACATCGGGCCGCGATTATGGCATCGTGTTCCAGTCCTATGCTCTGTTTCCCAATCTTACCGTGGCACGCAACATCGCTTTCGGCTTGGAAAACACCGGCAGACCACGCGCCGAGATCAAGTCCCGCGTTGCGGAGCTGTTGAAACTCGTGGGCCTGCCGGAGCAGGCAGATAAATACCCCGCCCAGCTCTCCGGCGGCCAGCAGCAGCGTATCGCGCTGGCCCGAGCCATTGCCATCAACCCCGGCCTGTTGCTGCTGGATGAGCCGCTTTCGGCGCTGGATGCCAAAGTGCGCGTGCATTTGCGGCATGAAATCAAGGAATTGCAGCGCAAACTTGATGTGACGACCATCATGGTGACCCATGATCAAGAAGAAGCGCTGTCGATGGCCGACCGTATCGTGGTGATGAACCACGGCACCGTTGAACAGATCGGCACCCCGACCGAGATTTACCGCCATCCCGCCAGCCTGTTCGTGGCGGATTTCATCGGCGAAACGAACAAAGTCACCTCCACCTTCCGCAATGGCAAGGTGCAGCTTGGCTCTGTCACGATCGCATCCGATGGCAACGGAATTGCCGAAGGCGCAGAGGTCACCGTGGCCGTGCGCCCCGAAGATGTCGTGCCGCATTCCTCCACCGATGCCGGGGAAGGGGCTGCGAACCTGCTGCCGGTGACCTTGCAGGATATGGAATTTCTTGGCTCTTTCTGGCGCTGCCACCTGACCTCCGGGGATCTGGGGGATATGCCTCTGATCGCCAATTTCTCGGTCAATGCGGTGCGGCGGCTGGATCTGACCTCGGGGATGGATATGGCGGTCGAACTGCCTGCCGACCGCGTGCTCCTGTTCCCGAAAGGCCGTTGATATGGCCGATGTAAGCTTGCCCCCCGGACCGACGATCAAATTGAAACTGGACCGTGACGGTGCGATCAAACGGGCTTTCATGCTGGTGATCGGGCTTTATCTGATCGTTGCTCTTGCCCTGCCGCTGTATGCGATGCTGTCGAAAAGCTTTGTGACCTACGGTTTCGATCTCAGCCGGTATGAGTTTCAGGTCAGCGATGAGGCGGGTGTTTTCGGCCCGCCCGAAAGTGCCGCCGCGATCAACGCGCGGGTCGGGGCCTTTGATGCCGATGA
>JBFHGI010000387.1:0-3251 GCA_041583175.1 Pseudorhodobacter sp.
CACATATTGCGCGCCTTCCCACGGGCTCATGAAATCGAACTGGCGGTATTCCTGCACAAGCTTCACCGGCTCATAGATGACGCGCTTTTGCGCCTCGTCGTAGCGCACTTCGGTATAGCCCGTGGTCGGGAAATCCTTGCGCAGCGGGTAGCCGCGGAAGCCGTAATCGGTCAGGATGCGGCGCAGATCGGGGTGGCCGGAAAACAGGATGCCGAACATATCGAACACTTCACGCTCAAACCAATTGGCAGAGGGGTGGACAGAGGTGATCGAGGGCAGCATCTCATCCTCGCGTACCGCGACCTTCACCCGGATACGGTGGTTCTGGTACATCGACAGGAAGTGGTAAACCACATCAAAGCGCGTCACGGCGCGTTCTGGGTGGTCAATCGCGGTAATGTCGACAAGGCTTGAAAAACGGCAGCTTGCATCCGTTTTCAGGAAATCCACGAACCCCACGAGAAAGCGGGGCTGCACCGTCACCGTCAGCTCATCATTCGCGATGGCGGTGGAGACGACTGCATCGGTCTGGCGCAGCTCGATCTGGGTGGCAAGTTCGGTCAGGGCTTCGGTCATGTCACTCTCCCCTCAACGAACCAGCGTGCCGGTGCGGCGGATTTTGCGCTGCAGCTGCAAGATGCCATAAAGCAGCGCTTCGGCTGTGGGCGGGCAGCCCGGCACATAGATATCGACGGGCACCACACGGTCACAGCCGCGCACCACCGAATAGCTGTAATGGTAGTAGCCGCCGCCATTGGCGCAAGAGCCCATGGAGATCACATAGCGCGGTTCCGGCATCTGGTCATAGACCTTGCGCAACGCCGGGGCCATCTTGTTGGTCAGCGTGCCCGCGACGATCATAACATCCGACTGGCGCGGTGAGGCGCGGGGCGCAAAGCCAAAGCGTTCCACATCATAGCGGGGCATCGCGGTATGCATCATTTCCACCGCGCAGCAGGCCAGACCAAAGGTCATCCAGTGCAAGGAGCCCGTCCGCGCCCAGTTGATGATGTCTTCGGTCGAGGTCAGCAGGAACCCTTTGTCCTGCAATTCGGCGTTCAGGGCTTGGGTCGAAACCTCAAGATCAGCCCCCGCAGTATTTGCACCGGCCATCACTCCCATTCGAGCGCCCCCTTCTTCCATTCAGAAGCAAAACCAACGGTCAGAACCGCCAAGAACACCATCATGGACCAGAAGGCCGCCATGCTGATCTCTCCGAAGGCCACGGCCCAAGGGAACAGGAAGGCGACTTCCAGATCGAAGATGATGAAAAGGATAGAGACAAGATAGAAGCGCACATCGAATTTCATCCGCGCATCGTCGAAGGCGTTGAACCCGCATTCATAGGCCGAGACCTTTTCCGGGTCCGGGTTGCGCACGGCAAGCACGACGGCGGCAAGAATCAGCACGAGCCCCAGACCGATCGCAATGACCATGAAAATGAGGATGGGCAGGTATTCCCGAAGCAGGTGGTCCACGAAGATGCTCCTATCTTTGGCGGCAAGCAGGCAACACCCCAAATCCGGCAAGGCCCGCGCTTGCTTCCGTCTACTCCGACCCCTTGGCGGGGTCAACCGAAGGCGGAGCGAAAACGCAAGGCAAAAAAGGGAAAAATACCCGATAAAATTAGTAAGTTAAATCTGAAATTCAGCGATCTATCCGGCCCAGCCCGGCTTGGTTTTGGCAAAAAAGGCCGCGATGCCCTCGGCGCTTTCCTCGCTTTCCCAGCGGGTCACGAGCGCCGCGATGCTCGCCTCGATCTGGGCCGCATCGGGCATGGGGGAAAGCGTGCGGATCAGGGCTTTGGCCTCAGCCACCGCACCGGGCGCGCAGGATAGATAGGGGATCACCTCGGCCTCCACCGCTGCATCGAGATCCTCCGGCGCCACCACCCGCGCCAGCAGGTTCAAATGCATGGCCTCTGTCGCGTCAAACAGCCGCGCCGAGGCAAACACCCGCCGCGCCTTTGCCGCGCCCATGCGGGAGATGACATAGGGGCCGATGGTCGCGGGGATCAAGCCGAGTCGGGTTTCTGTCAGGCCAAAGCGCGCGCCGGTCACGCCAATCGCGACGTCACAGACCGACATCATGCCCACGCCGCCGCCGTAAGCCTGCCCCTGCACCCGCCCGATCAAGGGCTTGGGCAGAGTGTTCAAAGCGGCCAGCATCATCGCCAGTTTGCGCGCCTCGGCAGCGCGGGTGGGACCATCAGCGGCCTTTTGCTCTCGCATCCAGCCCAGATCGCCACCCGCGCAAAAGCTGTCACCTGCCGCCGCAAGGATGACGACCCGCACAGTGGTATCGGCTGCCAGAGCTTCCGCAGCCGCAGTCAGTTCCGCGATCATCTGGGCCGACATGGCGTTGCGTTTGTCGGGGCGGTTCAGGGTCAGGGTGGCGACGCCACGTCCATCGGTGTTCACCGCGATTGTCTGATAGCCCATCACTCTGCCCCCTGCCCGCGCATGTTCCGCGCCATTTCAGCCGCTTGGGAAAGCAGCCCCAGATCCAATCCATGCGCAAAGCCCCGCGCGGCCAGATACTCCGCCACCCGCTCGGTCGCGACATTGCCTGCCGCCCCCGGTGCATAGGGGCAACCGCCCAAACCGCCCACCGCCGCGTCAAACACCCGCAGCCCGTGGTCCAGCGAGACGCCGATATTGTCCAGCGCGCGGCCGTTGGTATCGTGGTAATGCCCTGCCAGACGCGCGGCGGGCATCTCCTCCAACACGGCCTTCAGCATCACCGCGATGGTGTCGGGCACGCCTTGGCCGATGGTCTCACCAAGGCTGACCTCGGCGCAGCCCAGATCACGCAGCGCAGCCACCGTGCGGGCCACCGCCGCAGGGGCCACCCGCCCGTCATAGGGGCAATCGGTCACACAAGAGACATAGCCGCGCAGACGCAGCCCGTCGCGCAGGGCTGCTTCGGCCACCGGGGCAAAGCGTTCGAGGCTTTCGGCAATCGAGGCATTCAGGTTGGCGCGCGAAAACCCCTCGGACGCAGAGCCGAAGATCGCCACCTCATCCGCGCCCGCCGCGCGAGCTGCCTCATAGCCTTTCATGTTGGGCGTCAGCGCCGCGTAGATCACGCCCGGCGCGCGGGTCATCTGCGCCATGACAGCGGCGCTATCGGCCATTTGCGGCACCCATTTGGGGGAAACGAAACTCGCCACCTCGATGCGCCGGAAGCCTGCGCGTGACAACAGATCAATCAGCGCCAGCTTTTCGGCCAAGGGGATCAGCCGCGCCTCG
>JBFHGI010000388.1:0-3245 GCA_041583175.1 Pseudorhodobacter sp.
GGACTTCGCGATATTCGGGACGATGGTTTCAAGATCGTCGGCATAGCGCACAAGGTTCACATGGCGGATGGACATGAAATCCGATGTCCCCGCTTCTGTCGCATTGGACAGCGCATCCAGCGTGCCGCCATAGCTTCCGATCGAAGCATAGGGCACCACGACCAACGGCTCTTCCGGCAAGCGCGCGGCCAAATCCGGCAACGCGGGGTTCCCGCGGATCTGGCCGTTAAAGCCCTCAATCCCCGGGTTGGCCGACATTTCCATGGTGCAAGAGGCTGCTGTCTGGAAATCCGCAAGTTCAAACTGACCCGGATAGTCTCCGGCCGCAACGCTCCCCATATCGGCCATAGAAATGGCAGGACAATTGGCGAGGGCAGCCATCGGTAGAACGAGCAGCGCAGCGCTGCTGAGTAATAACGTCTTCATGATCTCTCCTGTCGTTGTCTTATCTGGAAGTTTCTTCCTTGTTTGGCGTAACCGCCTTATGTGACAAAAAGGCTATGTAGAGGGTCCTTTTTGGTATAGGTCCAGTACCTCCTTCCGGATAGGGCCAGATAGGCCGATCACAATGGCCGGACGCCAAGTTGCGCCTCGCCCCGTTGCTTCAAGTATGGGCCTTTGACTATTTTTGCGTCAAGCGCGCTCTATCGCAAAAAAACTGATCAATGGATCATTTCCCATGTTTGGGGGCCGAAACCGCGCCGTTTTGCGTAATCATTGTGCGCCGGAAACGCCCTCCGGCATGGGTCATCCGATGATCCAGCATCGCGCGCGACATTTCCAGCAAAACCGGCTGCGCCTCCGGTGTTTGCGCGATGTCCTGCAGCTCTCCCGCTCCGGTATGGTCGAACAACAGGGGCGGCAACCCCGCGTTGAAATGCACCAGCGTATGCGTGGCACTGCGCAAGATCGCCAGATTGGCTTGGTCCGCGCCGAGGCCCAGCGCGGTTTGCGGCAGGGTCGCTGAAATCGGGTCGCCGAAATCCAGTTCCGAGAACGTAAACCCCCGCCATCCTTGCGGCTCTTGGCCCGCCAGAAAGGCAGACAGCGCCTGCCCGTCCATCGTGTCGGGCGCGCATTGCCCCAACCATGCCAGAATCGTCGGCGCGATATCAATGGACTCGGTCGGCGCCGTCACGGTGCTGCCATGGGCCTGGCGTTGACGCGGATCGCGGATGATAAGGGGCGTGTGATAGGCAGCATCATAGAAAGTTTGCTTGCCCCAGGCATGATGATCGCCCAGCATTTCACCATGGTCTGCGGTGACCACCAGCAAAGTATTGTCATACTGGCCCGAGGCTTTCAGCGCCGCGATGATACGGCCGATATGGTGATCCACCTCTGCCGCAAGCCCCAGATACACCGCGCGCAGGGTCGCCACCGCCTCTGGCGTTGGTTCCAGATCGGGGAACCCCTCCACCACGCTGGAAATAGGCGTGCGGGCATGTGTGGAGGCAATGAACGGATGCCGCGATTGTTCTGCGGCCATATCCCCGACGCAAACGGGCGCAGGAATATCGGCGGGGGTCACCATCCGGTTATAGGGGGCCGGTGCCACCAAGGGCGGATGCGGGCGAATATAGGTCAGATGCGCGAACCAGCCTTGCGGGCGCCCCCTGAGGCCTTGCAAGAACTGGTCGGTCAGAAAGGCAGTGTCGCTATCCTCTGCCCGATAGAGCGCCGGATCATCCAGCGCCGGGCCATTGGGCCGGAAAATATCGGGATAGGCCGGCACATCATATCCTTTGGCCAACAAATCCGCACGCCACGGCAGGCTAAGCTCCAGCCGCATCTCCACCGCCTCATGAAAGCCGGGCATCACCTCTTCATAGCTCGTCAGCGCGGGGTCATCGGCCGCAAAGCAGCGCGGGTCTTGTGCGCTATCGGTATAGCCGTAAAGCAAGGGCAGATAGCCCGCCTTCCGCACCTCGGTCGCGATATTGGGCGTGTCATGCGGCAGCGGCGTCCCATTGCGCACCGCGCGGTGGTTCATCGCATATTGCCCCGTCAGGATAGAGGCACGCGACGGCCCACATGGGTTCACCACCGAATAATGCCGCTGAAAGCTGACCGCCTCGGCCATCAAGCCCCGCAGATTTGGCAAAGGCGTCACCTCCGCCAGCCGCCCCCACAGGCAATCCGCCCGCAATTGGTCGATGACGATAAACAGCACATTGGGTTTGTCTGCAGGCATGGCCGGGCTTTCCTTCAGGGTCGCGCGCCCCATGCAAAGCGCGGGAGGCCCCTCAGATCAAGCCCGAAATACGCCTTAGCGCACCAACATCACCGGCACTTTGCATGACCGCACCATTTCCGTTGTGGTGGAGCCGATGATCAGGCTGCGCATCCGGCTATGGCCATAGGCGCCCATGACCAGCATCTGATAACCGTCACTTTCCACCAATTTGCCCAGCGCGGTTTCCGGTTGCCCCGTGACCTGCTGCACCTGCGCCACAACACCCGCCGCCTTCAGCCGCGCCTGCGCCTCGGCAAGGTTGGACGCGATTGCAGCCCCTTCGCCCACACTCACCACAGTCACCTCCAGCCCCTGATAGAGCGGGCTTTGGGCAATATGGTCAATCGCGCGGATCGCAGACGGCCCGCCATCATAGGCCACCAGCACCCGCGTCACCGGCGCAAAGGCCCGCGCTGCCACCAGAACCGGCGTTTTCGCCGCCCGCACGATGCGCTCAAGGTTGGACCCCAGATGCCCCTTGGCAAAATCCGCCGCCTCGCCACGCTTGCCCACGACGATCAGATCGAACCCGCTGCCCATCTCCTCCAGCAGATCGCCGTGGCGCAGGCGGGTAGATGCACTGGCCCCCGCCGCCGTCAGAACGGCTTTGGCATCCTCCAAAATGGCCCGCCCGCGATGGGTGACCAACTTGGCCCGCTGCGCGTCCAACTCTGCCAACTCCTCCAGCAAAGCCGTGCGCGCGCCCAAACGGATCGCGCCCGACAGATCCTGCGCGCCCCCTTCGCGGCGGCCAAGCACATGCAGCGCCTCGACCACGGCCCCCAGGCGCGCCCCGGCCCATCCTGCCAGCTCGCAGACAGAATGGGCATAGAGCGAACCATCCACCAAAGCGATAATCTTCATCTCCGCCTCCCTCAATGTGCCAGCATCTTATCAAGCGCGCCGGGTTTGTCATGCAAAGCCAGCTCGTCCACGATGGTCTCCGAGGCTTCGTTCATGCCGACAATCTGCACCTCGGCCCCGTCCCGGCGGAATTTCAGCACCGCCA
>JBFHGI010000389.1:0-3244 GCA_041583175.1 Pseudorhodobacter sp.
AAGGTTGTCACTCGCCTCGGCCACGGTGCGGTGAAACGCATCATCTTCGGCCTCATAGGTTTCCCAAGTTGTCGCGGCGCGCGCGCGTTCCAAGGTAAAATGCATCCGCGCCAAAGTGTCGCCAGTGGCGTTAACGGCAGCTTCGCGGGCAATAGCAGGTTCAATCGCCAAGCGCGCCCGCATCATGCGAAATGGGGTGAGCTGGCGGCCGAGCTCCACCGTCGTATCGCTGGCCCGCTGCTGGCTGCCATCGGCGACAAAGGTTCCTTTGCCGACATGACGCCAGATCAGCCCGTCGCGCTCCAGCGCATCCAGCGCTTTGCGCAGGGTGGATCGCGTCATTCCCAATTCATCGGTCAGGTGACGCTCGGGCGGGAGCTTGACGCCCTGCCCAAAGCCGCCCTCAGCAATGTAGCTGCGAAGGCGCTCCACCGGGTCCGTTTTGATGGATGATTGAAGGGTCATCAGGCGCCTTACATTGGTGGACCAATTTGATTCATCCCCTCACTATAGAGGGCAATTTGACTCGATCAATCAATAATAGTGCGACACCAGCGAAATATTTCGTATTGGTTTGGATTGATCTGAGATTGGTTTGAGGATAGGCTCTGCTGAAAGTGTCATCCAGAATGAGGTTACAAATGGCCGACTATGTGATTCCTGCCCCCGCTGTGGCGACTATTCCCACAACGAGTGGCGGCGCGTTTCCTGTGCGCAGAGTGTATTGTATCGGGCGCAACTACGCGGCGCATGCAGTTGAAATGGGCCATGACCCGGATCGGGAATCACCGTTCTTCTTCCAGAAAAACCCGAACAATTTGGATGCTTCTGGTGAGTTTCCTTACCCGCCGCACAGTTCTGACGTCCATCACGAGGTTGAACTCGTGGTTGCATTGAAATCGGGTGGTACAAATATCAGCGTGGATGATGCCATGAACCACGTTTGGGGTTATGCAGTGTCGCTGGATATGACCCGCCGCGACCTTCAGGGCGAGGCAAAGAAAGCGGGCCGCCCTTGGGAAATCGGCAAGGCCTTTGAACGCTCTGGTCCTGTAGGTGCGTTGGCTCCTGCTTCGGAAGTCGGGCACCTGTCCAAAGGTCGAATTGAGCTGAAGGTCAATGGCGAGGTGCGTCAAGAAGGTGATCTCAACCAGATGATCTGGAAGGTGCCAGAAATGATCGCCTATCTGTCAGAGTATTTTGAGCTACAGGCCGGGGACATCATCATGTCCGGTACGCCTTCGGGTGTCGGGCCAGTTCAACGCGGCGACAAGATGGAGGCCTCGGTCGAAGGATTGGGGACGCTGTCGGTAAACGTCACATAACGGCAAGTCTCAGCCGTTTTGGCAGAATTGCGTTAAAATATGGCGGGTCCTGAGTGGGCTCGTCATTGCATTTTGGGTGAAACTAAGGCATGGCGAAGCCAATTCTTTACCCGAAGTAACCAGATGAAAGATAGGCCCGGATCCATGACCGACAAAGCAACGCCCGATATCATTTACACCAAGGTTGACGAAGCCCCGCAGCTCGCTTCGGCGTCGCTTCTGCCGATCATCCAGTCCTTTGCCGCTGCTGCGGGCGTTTCGGTTGGCGTCAAGGATATTTCTCTGGCCGGGCGCATCATCGCAGCTTTTCCGGAAAACCTGACCGCCGATCAGCGCCAACCTGATGATCTGGCAGAACTGGGCGAGTTGGTGAAGAAACCCACTGCCAATGTGATCAAGCTGCCGAATATTTCAGCCTCGGTGCCGCAGCTTGTCGCCGCAGTAAAAGAGTTGCAAGCCAAGGGATACGCCATTCCCGATTACCCCGCAGACCCTACAACCGATGCTGAAAAGGCGATCCGCGCGCGGTTTGACGCGATCAAAGGTTCCGCCGTTAACCCAGTTCTGCGCGAAGGTAATTCTGATCGCCGCGCGGCTGTTGCGGTGAAAAACTACGCGATGGCTAACCCGCATTCGATGGGCAAATGGGTTGCCGACAGCAAGACCGTGGTTTCGACCATGTCGGCCAATGATTTCTTCTCGAACGAGAAATCAGCCACTCTGACCGCGGATCAAGCTGGCCCGGCCCGTATCGAGCTGGAGGCGCAAGATGGCAGCATCACCGTTCTGAAAGAGGCTGTGAACTATACCGCAGGCACCGTGGTCGATGCCACATTCATGTCTGCTCGCGCACTGGACAGCTTTCTGGCCGAACAGATTGCCGAAACCAAAGCCGCAGGCACATTGTTCTCGATCCACTTGAAAGCAACGATGATGAAGGTCTCGGACCCGATCATCTTTGGACACGCAGTCAAAGTGTTTCTGCAGCCGGTGTTCGACAAATTCGGTGACAAGCTGGCAGCGGCTGGTGTGAATCCGAATTCCGGCATGGGCACGCTTTTAGCGCAGGTCGCGAACATGGAAGGTGGGGCTGAAATTCAGGCCGCGATCGACGAGGTGATGGCAGAACGCCCACCGCTTTACATGGTGAACTCGGACAAGGGGATCACGAACCTGCACGTCCCGTCGGATGTTATCATTGACGCTTCGATCCCTGCGCTGATCCGTGCAGGCGGCAAAGGCTGGGGGCCGGATGGCAAAGCGGCAGATACGAACTGCGTCATCCCCGACAGCTCTTATGCACCTGTCTATGACGAGACGGTCAAGTATTTCAAAGAAACCGGCGCACTGGACCCGCGCACTGCGGGCACGGTGCAGAACGTCGGCTTGATGGCGCAAAAGGCCGAGGAATACGGCAGCCATCCGACCACGTTCGAAATCCCACATGCGGGGACGGTGCGTATCGTGCTGGCAAATGGCGATGTTCTACACGAGCATGAGGTTGAGGCTGGCGATATCTGGCGCTCTGCCTCCACCAAGCAAGCGCCGATCGAAGATTGGGTGCAGCTGGCGATCAGCCGCCAGAAAGCCGAGGGCTGTCAGGCGATATTCTGGCTGGATGAGGCCCGCGCGCATGATGCGGAACTGCTGAAATATGTGCGCCCGATCCTTGCCAAAGCTGGCGTGGCCGACAAGTTCGAAATCCTGACGCCGCGCGCGGCGACCCGTTTGTCGCTGGAAACCAGTCGCAAGGGAAAAAACTCCATCGCGATTTCCGGCAACGTGTTGCGCGACTATCTGACCGACCTCTTCCCGATTCTGGAGCTTGGTACCTCGGCCAAGATGCTGTCCATCGTGAAGCTGATGAACGGCGGCGGCATGTTTGAAACGGGAGCCGGTGGTTCCGCACCAAAGCACGT
>JBFHGI010000390.1:0-3235 GCA_041583175.1 Pseudorhodobacter sp.
CAACGAACATCGACAACACAGACAACACCGCGATCACCTGCCCCCATTGACCGGGGATAGCGCCGAAGGCATCGAACATCAGTCGCGCCAGCAATGCCATGGCCGCAACTTTCGGCGCTGTCGCAAAGAAGGCGGTGACAGGTGTGGGCGAGCCCTCGTAAACATCCGGCGTCCACATATGGAACGGCACGGCCGAGACTTTGAACGCCAAACCGGTGATCATCATCACAAGGCCGAACAACAGGCCAAGCGGCACGTCGCCATGGCCCAAGGTGGACAGGATACCATCAAAATCGGTGGTTCCGGCATAGCCATAGGTCAGCGAGGCCCCGAAAAGCAAAATCCCCGAAGAGAGCGAGCCAAGCACGAAATACTTCAAGCCCGCTTCCGAGGACTTCACGCTATCGCGCCGCAAGCTGGCCACGACGTAAAGCGCCAAGGATTGCAGCTCCAGCCCCATATACAAAGCGATCAGGTCGCCAGCGGAGACCATGAACATCATCCCCAGAACCGACAGGGCCACAAGGATCGGATATTCGAAGCGCAACAGGTTGCGGCGGGTCATGAAGTCATGGCTGATGACAAGAACAGCCGCTGCGGCCAGCAAGATCGTGACCTTGGCGAAACGGGCAAAGGGGTCATCGGTGAACATGCCGTCAAAGGCCGTCCGCTCCCCCCCGCCGCCGACCCCGATCCAGAAGGCGAGGATCAGGAACAAGCCCGCCATCGCCCAGTTCAACGTGGACGCAAGCGCATCCTTGCCCGTGTAAACCACCCCCAGAAGGGCGGCCATGGTCACGATGGCCAGTGTGATTTCCGGAAGGACGGTGGAAAAATCAGTCGGGTTCATCTGTCGTCCCTCAATGCTTGGCCATTTGCGCATCGCCCGCAACGGGGATGGCGGCATGGTAGTCAGTCACGAGCGCACTTACCGAGGGGCCGATGATATCGGTCACAAGGCTCGGGTAGACGCCCAAAAGGATGGTCATTGCCACCAGTGGCGCAAAGATCGCGCGCTCGCGGGTGGTCATATCGGTGATGGATTTCAGGCTTTCCTTGATCAGATCGCCAAAGACCACGCGGCGGTAAAGCCATAGGCCATATGAGGCCGAGAGGATAACGCCCGAGGTGGCCACAGCGGCAACCCAGGTGTTGACCTGGAAAATACCGACCAGCGTCAGGAATTCACCCACGAAACCCGAAGTTCCGGGAAGGCCCACGTTCGCCATGGTGAAGAACATGAAGATCAGCGCATAATGCGGCATCCGGTTCACAAGGCCGCCGTAAGCGTCGATGTCGCGGGTGTGCATGCGGTCATAGATCACGCCGACGCAGAGGAACAGCGCGCCCGAGATGAAGCCGTGGCTGATCATCTGGAAAATCGCGCCATCAATGCCTTGCTGGTTCGCCGCAAAAATCCCCATGGTCACATAACCCATATGGGCGACCGAGGAATAGGCGATCAGTTTTTTCATATCTTCCTGCGCCAAGGCGACCAGCGAGGTGTAAACAATCGCAATCGCCGACATCCACAGAACCAGCGGCGACAGCAAATCCGCGCCGATCGGGAACATCGGCAGGCTGAAGCGCAAGAAGCCATAGCCGCCCATTTTCAGCAAGATCGCCGCCAGCACCACGGAACCCGCCGTCGGGGCCTGAACGTGGGCATCGGGCAACCAGGTATGCACCGGCCACATCGGCATTTTCACCGCAAAGCTGGCGAAGAAGGCAAGGAACAGCAAGGTCTGCAAGCCGCCAACGATCTGGAAGCCCGCAATCTCCATCGTGTCGGAGCCGAAGTTATGGGCCAGAAGCGTGGGGATATCGGTGCTGCCTGCATCGACATACATCGCAATCATCGCCACCAGCATCAACACGGAGCCGAGGAACGTATAGAGGAAGAATTTGAACGCCGCATAAATCCGCGCCTTGCCGCCCCAGATCCCGATGATCAGGAACATCGGGATCAGGCCTGCCTCGAAGAACAGGTAGAACAGCACCAGATCCAGCGCGCAGAAGACGCCCAGCATCAGCGTTTCCAACAGCAGGAAGGCGATCATATATTCCTTGACCCGCGTTTCCACGGACCAGCAGGATGCAATGGTGATCGGCATCAGGAATGTGGTCAGCATCACGAAAAGAACCGAGATGCCATCGACGCCCATCTTGTATTTCAGGCCGAGAATCCAGTCATATTCCTCGACAAACTGGAAGCCGGTGTTGGCAGCGTCAAACCCGGCCAGCACGAAGATCGAGACAAGGAAGGTTGTCGAGGTCGCAACCAGAGCCACCCATTTCGCATTGTTACGGGCCGCTGCATCATCGCCGCGCAGGAACAACGCCAGAATACCAGCGGCCACTGCCGGAATGAAGGTGATGATGGAAAGTAGGTTATCCATTAGTGCGCGCCCCCCGAGAGCGTCATCCAGGTGACAAGGGCGACGATGCCCAGGACCATGGCGAATGCGTAGTGAAAGATGTAACCGGATTGCATGCGACCAGCGAGGCGGGTGAGCATGGGGATGATGCCCATAGCGATACCGTTGATGGACCCGTCAATGACAGCCCCGTCGCCGCGCTTCCACAGGAAGGCCCCGAGCCATTTGGCCGGACGCACGAAGATCAGGTCATAAAGCTCGTCAAAGTACCATTTGTTCAAGAGGAACAGGTAAAGCGGACGCTGTTGTGCGGCCAGTTTCGCGGGCAGTTCCGGGCTTTGGATGTAGAATTTCCACGCCAGCGCAAAACCGATCAGCATCGCGAAGAAGGGCGAGACCTTGACCCATTTCGGCACCTCATGCGCGGAATGGATCGTGTGGTTGTCCGGCCCGAAGAAGATCGCGCCTTTCGGGGCGGTGCCATGCGCCATGTCACCATGCGCGCCTGCCTCGGCCGGAGCCACTTCGGCATGGCCTTCGGTTGCGGCGGTTGTGGCGTCTGCTGTGGCTTCGGTGGAGGCATGACCTTCGGTCGCGCCATGCCCCTCGCCAGCAACTTCATGATGTGCGGCTTCCATGCCGAACCAGTTATGGATCTTGTCCAGATCGCCGAAGAAGGAGTTAGACCACACCATGCCCGAGAACACCGCGCCAAGCGCCAGCACGCCCAAGGGGATCAGCATGACCTTCGGGCTTTCATGCGCGTGGTCATGTGCATGATGATCGCCGCGCGGCTTGCCGTAAAAGGTCAGGAACATCAGACGCCAGCTGTAGAAACTGGTCATCAGTGCCGCCAC
>JBFHGI010000391.1:0-3235 GCA_041583175.1 Pseudorhodobacter sp.
ACCAACACCCCGCTGCCGGGTTTGACCCTGAGAAACCGCAGCCATTAGTTAACTAATTCAACACCCCAGAAAGCGATCCAAGCAGCAGATAGCGAGATGGCTTCTAACCGTTCATTTCCCAACGCAGCCCCACAAAGCCTTCGCGATGCGCGAATGTGACCAGATGACTATCAAACACAAACCGGGAGTGGATAATACCTTTCGGGTCTTCAGCCGTAACCTCCACGGCCAGCCCCTTTTCATCTGCGGTCAGCTTGGCATGGCCAGAGGTCAGGGCCACAGTTCCTTGCTTCTCATCATTGGTGACAGCCACTTTATGCGCGAAATGCTTGCAAAGCTGCTGAAGATATTTTGAGGCGTGTTCGGTCGGATAGTACGCGGTAGAGCTGAGCATCACACATTCCTTACTTTTTTAGTATGCTTATGATCTGGACGTCCTAACTTCAAGCCGCTATCCACCTTTCAAATAGCGAAGCCAGATTCCCAGCCACGCACGAACCGATGGAGTTATTGATGCTTTGCATAACTCGTGCTGCATTTCTGGGCCTTTCTGTGCTGGCGGCAACCGCCGCTCTGGCAGATGACATTACTATTCAAACAGCGCAGGGTGAGGTTGCAGTACCGTTCAAACCCGCCACGGTCGCAGTGCTGGATGTCGCCGCGATCGACACGCTGAGCGCGCTTGGCGTGACGCCAGCGGGCGTGCCGGACAAGCTTTATGTCGATTACCTTGGTGATCTGGCGGCAGCGCCAGTCGGCACTTTGTTTGAGCCGAATCTGGAAGCCTTGGCCAATTTGAACCCCGATCTCATCATTGCGGGCGGGCGATCCGCGACCCAAGTGCAAGCCTTGTCCAAGCTTGCGCCGACCATTGATATGACAATCGGCGCGGATACAGTCTCCGACGCACGGGCGAGAATTACCACTTATGGTGCCTTATTTGACCTCGCGCCGAAAGCAACCGAATTGGTTGCCGACCTTGACGCCCAACTGGATGCCGCCAAAGCCGCCGCCGCTGGCAAAGGGCGCGCATTGATCTTGATGACCAACGGACCAAAGGTCTCGGCCTACGGTCGCGGCTCACGCTTCGGCTGGATCCATTCCAGTCTTGATCTGCCCGAGGCCTTTGACAAGTTGAATCCCGAGGTTCACGGCGATTCCGTTTCGTTCGAGTTCATCTCGGAAGTGAACCCCGAATGGTTGATCGTGGTGGATCGCGGCGTCGCGATTGGTGAGGCGGCATCCGCCCAAACCACGCTGGATAACCCGCTGGTCGCCGGCACCACAGCGGCACAGAAAGGCCAGATCGTCTATCTGTCGGCGGCACCGCTTTATATTGCGGGGGGTGGATATACCTCTCTCAGCGGGTCACTGGCTGAATTGACAGCCGCATTCAGCAAGTAAAGCCTTGGTCGGGGCACGGCCCCCGATCTGTTCACCCAGCATGCGCCAGGTCCTGATCCTCATATTTCTGCTTGTGCCGCTATCCGTGGCCAGCCTGCTGATCGGAGCGGCAGGCATAGGGCTGCCCGATCTTGGCGGCGATCCACGGATGGAGTTGATCCTCTCTGTTTCACGCCTGCCGCGCACATTGGCCGTTATTCTGACTGGCGCCGCGCTGGCTATTGCGGGGGTGATCATGCAACAGATGGTCCGCAACCGCTTTGTAGAGCCGGGAACAACTGGCACCGCCGAAGGTGCTGCGCTTGGGCTTCTGGCGATCACGCTGATCGCACCGGCTGCACCGATCTGGGTCAAGATGGTTGCCGCCAGCCTTGCTGCAATGGCCGGAACGGCGCTGTTCTTGCGCATCATCCGCCATATCCCCCCGCGAGAGGTGCTATTGGTGCCGGTGGTCGGCATCATCCTGTCGGCGGTGCTTGGCGCTTTGGTCACGTTCATCGGCTGGCAGGCCGACCTTTTGCAACTGATCGGCATCTGGTTGTTTACCGGCGAATTCTCTGGCGTCATCGCAGGGCGCTACGAATTGCTTTGGATTGCAGGGGCTGCTGCCGGTTTGGCGTGGTTTGCCGCCGATCGCTTTTCCATTCTGGGCCTTGGACGTGAGGCAACGACAGGCCTTGGCCTGAACCCCGACGCAGTGATGCGGCTTGGGCTTGTTGTCGTGTCACTGGTGACGGCGCTGGTAATCGTGACTGTGGGGATGATCCCTTTCGTGGGGCTTGTCGTGCCCAATATCGTGGCGCGGCGGATGGGGGATAACCTGCGCGCCACCCTTCCCATAACGGCGGCAGGTGGCGCGGTGCTGGTGCTGGCCTGTGACATCATCGGCCGCTTGGTGCGCTATCCCTATGAGGTCCCTGTTGGGACAATTCTGGGGGTGATCGGCTCGGCCCTGTTCCTATGGCTGCTCTATCGGGAGCCGTCGCGTGGATAGACGGCTGGCCATTTTGATTGCGGCGATTGTCTTCGCCTGTGGAAGCTACCTGCTCTGGGGCCTTGGCGCGCGCTGGCAGTTCATCCTGGGGCTGCGCGCTGGCAAACTTGGTGGCATGTTGCTAGTCGCGGCCTCAACGGCGGTGGCGACGATTGTGCTGCAAACCGTGTGCCGCAATCGCATTTTGACACCACAGATCATGGGTTTCGATGCGCTTTACATCCTAATGCAATCCGTCATGGTCGCTGGCCTCGGGCTCAGCGGCTATGCAGGCCTGTCCCTGACGGCGAAGTTCGGGGCAGAGGTGGCGATTATGGTCGCCGCCTCGCTTTTGCTGTTCAGCACTCTTTTGGGCAAAGGCCGGCAGGATGTGGCGCGGCTGGTTTTGACCGGCGTCATCCTAGGCGTCCTTTTCCGATCCTTATCAGGGTTTCTGGCGCGCGTGATGGACCCGAATGCCTATGCCGTCGTTCAATCCGCCAGCTTTGCCAGCTTCTCGCGCATCGACTCCGACTTGCTGCCAATGGCTGGCTTGCTTTGCCTTGGGGCCATCGGTCTGGCGCTTTGGCTTGCGCCGCGGCTGGATGTCTTGGCCCTTGGCCGCCCGATTGCTGTCTCGCTGGGGTTGGCGCATGACAGGTTGGTCGTTCTGGCGCTGGCGATCGTCGCGGTTCTCGTCTCTGTCTCGGTTGCGCTGGTCGGGCCAATGGCCTTCTTCGGTTTGATCGTCTCCGGCCTCGCGCATGAGCTTTCCCCCTCTACCCGCCACGCCCGCCTTTTGCCCATAGCAATAGCATTGGCCGCCCTGATCCTTGTTGCCGGACAGACAGTGTTTGA
>JBFHGI010000392.1:0-3228 GCA_041583175.1 Pseudorhodobacter sp.
AAGGGCTGTGCGCGGCCCGTCCACCCCTTCGGCCATAGCGGCGCGCAGATGGAAATGGCTTCCCAGAACCCGCGCGAAGGCGCGCTGATAGGCAACGGCGCCTGCGAAACGGTCGTTCATATCTTGCGCCACCAGAAATTCCGTCGCCTCCCGCAGGGATTCCGCGGCATCCCAGACAGCGGTCGCCATATTCGGGTATTGGGCGCGCACGCCATGGGCGTTCTGCTCGATCTCTTCGATCAGCCGGAAGGCGGTCTCTCCGCCATCCATCATCTTGCGACCGACAAGGTCCATCGCCTGAATGCCGTTGGTGCCTTCATAGATCGCGGTCACGCGCACATCGCGCAGATATTGTGCGGCACCTGTTTCCTCGATGAAGCCCATACCGCCATGCACCTGAACGCCCATATCAGCGACCGCAATGCCGGTATCCGTGCCGAAAGCCTTGTTGATCGGGGTCAGAAGCGCTGCCCGCGCCGCCCATTCCGCGGAACCCGTGGCAGTGGCCATGTCGATTGCCACGGCACAGGACAATGCAATCGCCCGCGCACTAAAGACTTCGGCTTTCATCACACTGAGCATCCGGCGCACGTCGGCATGATCCGAGATCGTGCCCACGCCGTTCGGGGTTTTGCCCTGCTTACGCTCCAGCGCATAGGCCAGGGCGTGCTGATACGCGCCCTCGGCGGCAGAAATGCCCTGAATGCCGACGCCCAGACGCGCGTTGTTCATCATGGTGAACATGGTCGCCATGCCTTTATGCGGCTCGCCAATCAACCAGCCTTTCGCGCCATCATATTGCATGACAGCAGTCGGGGAGCCGTGAAGCCCCATCTTATGTTCCAGGCTGACCACTTGCAGCGAGTTGCGTTCCCCGACCGAGCCATCAGCGTTCGGGATGAACTTCGGCACCATGAACAGGCTGATGCCCTTGGTTCCCGCTGCGCCATCGGGCAGGCGGGCCAGCACCAGATGGCACACGTTTTCGGTGAAATCATTATCACCCCAGCTGATAAAGATCTTTTGCCCTGAAATGCTATAGGATCCGTCATCATTGGGTTCGGCTTTGCTGCGCAATGCGCCAACATCGCTGCCCGCCTGCGGCTCTGTCAGGTTCATTGTGCCGCACCAGTCACCTGAAATGAGCTTTGGGATATACAGCGCCTTGATCTCGTCAGAGGCGTGATGCTCCAGCGCTTCGATCTGGCCTTGGGTCATCAGCGGGTTTAGCTGCAAGGACAGGCAGGCCGATCCCATCATCTCATTCACCGCAGAGGTCAGGGCCATCGGCAAGCCCATGCCACCGAATTCGGGGCTGGCCGACATCCCGACCCAACCGCCTTCGACAACGGCGCGATAGCCTTCGGCAAAACCGGGAGAGGTGCGCACCACCCCGTTTTCCAGCCGCGCCGGATGCAGATCGCCGGGGCGTTGCAAGGGAGCCAAAACCGTTTCACAGAGCTTGCCTGCCTCTGCCAGGATCGCCTCTACCGTTTCGGGGGTGGCTTCGGCGAATGCCTCGGTCTTTGCGACGTGCTCGAAACCGACGACATGGTCAAACAGGTATTGAAAATCGGTGAGCGGCGCGCGATAGGGCATTGCAATCTCCTCAGGCAGCAATTCGGGCAATAGCTTGGCAAATCTGGTGTACACAAGTATGTCCGGTTTGCAGAGCAGACTAACGCCCTCCCCCCAGCCTTCAAGGTCAACGCTACGTCACGATGTCGATGAAAACCCAAATACTTGACGCAACGTCAGAAGGCATTGCCGCTGCCGCGCAGATTCTGCGCGATGAGGGGCTGGTCGCGTTCCCGACCGAAACGGTTTACGGTCTTGGTGGTGATGCGCGGGCGGATCGGGCTGTGGCGCGGATATTTGACGCCAAGGCGCGGCCGCATTTCAACCCGTTGATTGTGCATGTACCCGATGTGGAAGCCGCCGCGGGCTATGCCCATATCCCTGATCTGGCGCGCAAACTGGCGGCGCGCTTCTGGCCCGGCCCGCTGACCATGGTCTTGCCATTGCGGGCAGATGCCGGGCTTTCGCCACTTGTGACGGCAGGGCTGGAAACGGTTGCCATCCGCGTGCCGGCACATGCCACCGCCCGCGCCTTGCTGCGGGCATTTGATGGCCCGCTGGCGGCCCCTTCGGCCAATCCCTCCGGCCGCATCTCTCCGACCCGTGCAGAGCATGTGGTTGCTGGGCTATCGGGACGGATCGAAGCGATTCTGGATGATGGCCCCTGCGCCGTTGGCGTGGAAAGCACCATTCTGGGGTTCGAGGGTGGGCCAACCCTGTTGCGTCCCGGCGGGCTTGCGCAAGAGTCGCTGGAGGAAGCGATCGGTCAGCCCCTTTCCGCAGGTGGCAGCGCAGATCGGCCGAATGCGCCGGGGCAGCTTGCCTCTCACTACGCGCCCGAGGCGCGGGTGCGGCTGGGTGTGACTGCGCCAAAGGACAGTGAAATCTGGATTGGTTTCGGCCCCTCCTGTGCGCAAGCGACGCTGACCCTTTCGGCCAGGGGCGATTTGATCGAGGCTGCGGCAAACCTGTTCCACATACTGCGGCTGGCCGATGCAAAGGCGGGGGAGGGCGGCGGCATCGCTTTTGCCCCCATTCCCGAAAGGGGATTGGGCCGCGCGATAAACGACCGATTGCGCCGCGCCGCCGCCCCCCGGCCCTGAGTGCAGTCGCGCCGCTTGCACCTATTGTTGCATAAACGTGTTCATTAGGCCGCTTTGGCGCAGAATAGCTCAATTTCCCCCTGAAAAAGATTAATCTTCTATGTCACTATGCCGCAGCGCAACTGCGCGGCCACACAGATTGCAGTAAAGGCCTGAAAACGGCCAACCGACCAGAGGGACAATAAATGATTAACGAATTCAAGAACTTCATCGCCAAAGGCAACGTCATGGACATGGCCGTTGGTATTATCATTGGTGCCGCCTTCACGGCGATCGTTTCGTCACTGGTGGGCGATCTGATCAACCCGATTATCGGCCTGATCATCGGTGGGATCGACTTCTCCAACATGTATGCCGTTCTCAGCGGCGACGTTGCCCCCGGAACCGGGCTTGAGGCCGCTCGCGAAAGCGGTGCAGCGATCTTTGCTTACGGTTCCTTCATCATGGCTATCATCAATTTCCTGATCATCGCTTTCGTGGTGTTCATGCTGGTGAAAATGGTCAACCGTGTGAAAGACGCGGCCGTCGCTAAGGAAGAGCCTGTACC
>JBFHGI010000393.1:0-3221 GCA_041583175.1 Pseudorhodobacter sp.
CCGGTCGGGGCAAAACAAGGCACAGCAGACAGGTTTTCCTGTGGCTGGTAGCGCCTATGCCTGGTTCGACGCGATATCGCATCGGGAAAATGCGCAGGTTTGGACCGAACTGCCCGCCACCTCTGTACCGACTGAGGTGTTGGCGCGGTTGTCAGCCTGTCCTGAGCCGCTTTGCGGCCTGTCGCTGGATCGCCCGCGGATCATGGGCATTGTGAACGTCACACCCGACAGCTTTTCGGACGGTGGCGATGTGGCGACAGTGGCCGCAGCGGTTGCCCGGGCCAAGGCGATGCGGCAGGCCGATATTCTGGATATCGGCGGCGAGAGCACGCGGCCGGGCGCGGAAACCGTGACGGTCGCCGCTGAGATCGACCGGGTGGCACCTGCAATCCGGGCCATTCGGGAAGCGGGCATTTCAACGCCGATCAGCATTGACACGCGCAAGGCGGCGGTGGCGGAGGCGGCTCTGGAGGCGGGTGCGGATATCGTGAATGATGTCTCCTCCTTTACCTATGATCCGGAACTGGCGGATCTGGTCGCCGAGCGTGGTGTTCCAGCTTGCCTGATGCATGCCAAGGGCGACCCTGCGACGATGCAGCAGAACCCGCAATATGATGATGTGCTGGCCGAGGTGCTGGCGCATCTGGCGGCGCGGGTAAATTTCGCCATTTCGCGCGGGATCGCGCGGGATAAGTTGATTATCGACCCCGGCATCGGATTTGGCAAAACGCAGGCGCATAATCTGGCGCTTCTGGCCGGTTTGCCCTTCCTGCATGATCTTGGTTTGCCAGTGCTGCTAGGGGCTTCGCGCAAGAAATTCATCGGGACGATTGGCGGGGCAGAGGCCGCAAAAGACCGTATGGCAGGCTCGATCGCGGTTGCGTTGCATGGGGCCGCGATGGGTGTGCAGATCTTGCGTGTGCATGATGTCGAGGAAACCGCGCAAGCGCTGGCATTGTGGCAAGCAATCCACGAAAGGGGCGGCGTGGAAGTTTGAAACGACTTGTCGGTTCCTGTGGTCGATCCTCGCGCGATGCTTTGGGCAACAGGCTGTCCAAAGCGTCAATTGCGCTTCCGTTGTGACAGGATAAGCCCAGCCAAAATCAAAGCGAGGGCCGCCAAAAATCGCAGCGGGATGTGTTCCCCTAAAAACAGGCCGCCAAAGACGACCGACCAGACAGGAACCTGATAACTTGTCAGCGTCATGAACCCGGAGCCTGCACTCCGGATGACGGAAACCCGCAGCAGGGCGGCAAGAGCCGTCGGCACAAGGCCAAGGATGATGAGCGCGAGGCCCGGTGTGCCGCCCTGCCACGTTGGCCGGCCTTCCTGCCACAGCATCATTGGCACCATCGGCACCGCCCCGATCACCAAGCTGGTCGCGGCCAAGCTTATCGGGTCAATCGCAGGGCAGCGCCGGGTCAGGATAGAGGCGCAGGCATAGCAAAGCGCCGCACCAACGCAGGCCAGCCTCGGCAGCACCAAAGGCCCACCACCGAAAATATCGGGTCCCAACAAGATGAGCGTGCCGATAAAGCCAAGGCCAAAACCCATCGCCTTGTTGCGGCTTAGCGTCTCGCCCGCGAAGAGAAAGGCAAGCGGCAATACGAAGAGGGGAACCGAAGCCATCGACAGCCCGGCGAAGGCCGAGGGCACATAGCTTTGTCCCCAGCTCAGCAGTGAAAACGGAATGGCCGAGGACAGCAACCCGATCGGCACCAGATAGGCCCAAAGCCGCGGGTCCCTGTCAGGCAGTTTGCGCCCCATGGCAAACGCCACAACAGTCAAGGCGACAGCGCCCAGTACCACGCGCGCCGTTGCGACCGTAATCGGCCCATAGCCGCGCAGGGCGAGCGAGACGACCATGAAAGTGCCACCCCAGACAAGGCCCAGAAACAAGATGGAAAGCCAGTCGCGGCGGGTCGGTTGTGTCATTCAGGGTCTCTTCGGTTGCTTTTGCGAAAGCATAGCCTTCCCCCCTTAGCAGATGTTTCGGGCGAGATCGAAGTGTAAAAGCACGGCGTTCGGGTGCGGGGGCCAAGAGAAAAGGCCGCCCTGCTTTCGCAAGACGGCCCTGTCGTTAACGCGGCTTGGATCAGTTGCGCTCTTTATCAACCATTTTGCCTTTGGAGATCCAAGGCATCATGTCGCGCAGCTTTTTCCCGACCAGTTCGATCTGATGCTCGTCGTTGGAGCGGCGCGAGGCTTTGATCGTGGGCTGGCCGACAGTGTTTTCCAGCATGAAGTCGCGGACAAATTTGCCGGACTGGATGTCGGACAGAACCGCCTTCATCCGTGCTTTGGTTTCGTCGTAAGGCAGAATGCGCGGGCCGGAGACGTACTGGCCGTATTCCGCCGTGTTGGAGATGGAGTAATCCATGTTGGCGATGCCGCCTTCATAAATCAGGTCAACGATCAGCTTCACTTCGTGCAGGCATTCGAAATACGCCATTTCCGGCTCATAGCCTGCCTCGACCAGTGTTTCGAAGCCCATGCGGATCAGTTCAACCAGACCACCGCAGAGAACCGCTTGTTCCCCGAACAGGTCGGTTTCGCACTCCTGACGGAAATTGGTTTCGATGATGCCGGAGCGGCCGCCACCAATGCCCGAGCAATAGGACAGGCCGAGTTCCATTGCTTTGCCGGATGCATCCTGATGCACAGCCACAAGGCAGGGCACGCCGCCGCCTTTGGTGTATTCGCCGCGCACGGTGTGGCCTGGGCCTTTGGGGGCCATCATGATGACGTCAACGCCGGCTTTCGGCTCGATCAGGCCGAAATGCACGTTCAAGCCGTGAGCGAAAGCAATGGCCGAGCCTTCGCGCAGGTTGTCATGCACATATTTCTTGTAGGTTTCAGCCTGCAATTCGTCGGGCATGGTGAACATGATCAGGTCACACCAAGCGGCAGCTTCCGCGATACCCATGACTTTCAGGCCTTCGGCTTCAGCTTTCTTGGCCGAAGGGGAGCCTTCGCGCAGGGCAACGACAAGGTTTTTCGCGCCGCTGTCGCGCAGGTTCAGCGCATGGGCGTGGCCTTGCGAGCCATAGCCGAGGATCGCGACCTTCTTGTCTTTGATCAGGTTGATATCTGCGTCACGGTCATAATACACGCGCATGGTTTTTTCCTTCTGGTTTCGGCTCTCGCCTTTGATGGCGGCAGAATAGGGGTTTGCCCCGAGTATTGACTGCAAAATTTGACGTTTTATGCCAGTTGTGGGA
>JBFHGI010000394.1:0-3209 GCA_041583175.1 Pseudorhodobacter sp.
CGATGGCGGATATCATGGGCGGCGCGGGGCTGGCGTGGTATCAGTGGAAAAAACACGGACGTTGTGCGGGGTTAAGTGCAGAAGATTACTTTGCAACTGCCCGCAAGGCCTTTAATTCGGTGAAAGAACCCGATGTTTTTGCCAAGATCAACAAGACTTTGGAAGTTCCCGCCGAAGTGGTGGAAGAGGCGTTTCTGGCCGCCAATCCCCGCCTCGCGCGGGATATGATTACAGTGACCTGTCAGGCAGGTATGATCCAAGAGGTCCGCTTGTGTCTGACAAAAGATCTGGAGCCGCGCCGCTGCGGGGCCGACACAATCCGCGATTGCCGCATGCAAGATGCCGTACTGGGCGCTGTGCGATAGGGAAAGCTGGGCGTGGCGAAGCCTTGGTTTTCAGTCCCGCGTTTTCAGAACAATTTTACCGATATGGCCCGGCGCCTCGATCCGCCAATGCGCGGCGGGGGCCTCAGACAGCGGAAATTCGCTGTCAATCACCGGTTTGAACGCATTGCGCGCGATCATCGGCCAGACATGCGCTTCCACTTCAGCGGCGATTCGCGCCTTGGCCAGATCGGATTGCGGCCTGAGGGTGGAGCCTGTGAGCGTGAGGCGGCGCATCATGATTTCGGCAAAGTTCAACTCTACCTTCGCGCCGGTCAGGAAAGCGATCTGCACAAGTCGACCATCGTCTGAAAGGCTGCGGATATTGCGCGGCAGATAGCTGCCACCGACCATATCAAGGATCAGATCGGCACCACCGAGGCCTTTCATCTCCGCAGCGAAATCCTGGACGTTGTAGTTAAAGGCTTTTTCAGCCCCAAGATCGGTGCAGACTTTGCATTTCTCATCCGATCCGGCAGTGGCAAAGACGCGGGCCCCCAGCGCGCGGGCAATCTGGATTGCCGTCGTGCCGATGCCAGACGTGCCACCATGGACCAGGAACCGCTCTCCGGCGCGCAGACCGCCGCGCATAACCACATTGGACCAGACGGTGAAGCAGGTTTCCGGGAGACAAGCCGCATCGCGCAAGGACATACCCTCGGGAACAGGCAAGGCATGATCGGCAGCGGTCACCGCATATTCGGCATAGCCACCACCGGGCAGCAGCGCACAAACGGCATCGCCAATTTTCCAGCGTGTCACCCCCGGCCCGACGGCGGCGATATCGCCGGATGCTTCCAACCCCGGCAGGGGCGAGGCATTGGGCGGGGGATTATAAGCCCCCGCACGCTGCAACGCATCGGGACGGTTTACACCGGCATAGGCCACGCGGATCAAAATCTGGCCATGGCGCGGGACGGGGACAGGCACCGAACACGGCACCAGCACATCCGGAGCGCCGGGTTGGTTGATCTCAATCGCGAGCATTGCATGTGGAAGGGTCATATGGGCCTCTTGTCTTGCCAGCGTCCGGTTAACGCCGATACCTGCCGGGCAGATCATCGGGCATCTTTGGCATAGCTGGCATCTTTATCTTTTCCAATGCGTTAAACACTCCGCCAAACGGGCTGTTGCGCAGCGCTTTTGTTACTGGATTGTCGCGCAAGCCGGCTTTGACCTTTTCAATCTGCATCACATCCGCGATGCGGCGGTCCAGAAAATCCCATGTTGCCGTGTGGCCAGGGCTATCGTCACCCAACCAGAACAGCACGGTCGCGCCATAGACCCCCGACAGCGTCGCGCGTTTAGAGTACCAGTTGAAATCGGTGCTGCTGTCGCCCAAAGCCTTCCAGATCGCATCGGCAGTGCCCCAGATGGCCTTGGCGCCCTCTGCCGCGTTCTGGGGCAAGGAAAACAGCGTGGTGCCACGCCGCACCAGTTCTTTATCCTCCACCAACTCCAGCCTTGTGCGGATGGCAAAGGCCACGCGATCCGAATAGCGGCGCGCGGCAAGGTCGGTGGCGGCAAGCCGTTCTGTCATATCCGCATCACCTTTCGCGTGATAGGCCAATGCCAGATCCAGCCCGCCGCGGGGAAACAGCGCGCGTGCCAAGCCATCGGCCACGCCCGAATCAGCAACCGCCGCGCGAAAGGTCACATTTGTCCAACCGTCGAAGGGCACATGCGGCAGCGCGGCCTGCAAAATCGCTTGGTTTACGGGCTCCAGCCCGGGTTCCGGTGCGTCCGCTTGGGTTTGTTCGGTCATCAAGGCCTCCATCGCCGGTCGGAATGGTAGACAAGCCATTCCCCCTTTGTTATAGGGCGCAGGCCTGCACATCCGTGCAAATTTAACTTAGAAAGGTGGTGAAAACCACATGCAGGTCAGCGTCCGCGACAATAACGTCGAACAAGCCCTTCGGGCCTTGAAGAAAAAGCTCCAGCGCGAAGGCGTGTTCCGCGAAATGAAGCTCAAGCAGCATTTCGAGAAACCCTCCGTCAAAAAAGCCCGTGAGCAAGCTGAAGCAATCCGGCGTGCGCGCAAGCTCGCACGCAAGAAAGCACAGCGCGAAGGCGGGATGTAATCCCCTTTTCGACATTTGCGAACACTGGTGGGGGCGACCCCACTATAAGGTTAACCCCCTTGCGCGAGCTTGGGGGTTTTTCTTTTGCGCGCATAATGGAAGCTAAGCGCCGCTTCAATTGTCGCAACCGCGCTCTCGCGCATTCGAACATGCGTTGCCGGGCAACAGCTCTGGATCATGTTCGGGAGACACATGGAGGGGGGACGACAGATGTCCGAATGTCATTTTCTCGGCCATTGCCCTAGCCGCAACCGTCCCTTTTTGCTGTGACCATTAATGTGTCTGGAGCCTAAGTTTTTCTGGCGACCAACGTGTAGCACATGGGAAGCTGGGCGGGCTGGCCTTCGTAGCAGGCGTAATCCACCTCGCGATTGGAATGGGGGTGCTCGGTCAATTGTTCGACCCGCAAGCCCGCCGCCGCAATTGCAGTAATGATCGCCCCCATCGGATGCGCAAACCAGTAAGAGCGCGCGCCTTTGCCCGCATCCGAGCCGTCATAGGTGATGATATCGTCAAACACTTGCGGCTCTTTCTGAAAATAAGAGCGGGCCGGCGTTAGCGGTTGCGCGGCTTCGGGGTCGTACATATCCAGTATGGGATGGGTTTCATAAATCACCAACTGCCCGCCTGCCGCCAACAGCCCCGTCACAATTTCGAAAAAACGCGGCAAGTCGGGCATCCAGTTCAGCACACCGATGGTGATAAGCGCGAGGTCATGGCCGCGCGGGGTGGTATCGGGCAGCTC
>JBFHGI010000395.1:0-3208 GCA_041583175.1 Pseudorhodobacter sp.
ACCCGTTATTCGGCACGCTGGCGGATTTTGATGCCTTACTCGCGCGGGCGCATGAGTTGGGGCTGAAAGTGATCGTCGATCAGGTGATCAGCCACTCCTCGGACCAGCACCCATATTTCGTAGAAAGCCGCAGCAGTCGCGATAATCGACGTGCCGATTGGTATGTCTGGGTCGACCCGATGCCTGATGGCACGCCGCCCAACAATTGGGTTTCAGTCTTTGGTGGCTCTGCCTGGGACTGGGATTCGCGCAGGCGGCAGTATTATCTGCACAATTTCCTTACGACGCAGCCGGATTTCAACTTCCACAACCCGGACGTGCAGGATTGGCTGCTTTCCACCATGCGCTTTTGGTTGGAGCGCGGGGTGGATGGTTTCCGGTTGGATACCGTGAACTTTTATTTCCACGATCAAGAGCTACGCTCCAACCCGCCAGACCCGCGTAATACTCTGGTGCCAAAGGTGAATCCTTATGACATGCAGGATCACCTCTACTCCAAGAACCGGCCAGAGAATCTGGCGTTTCTGGAACGTCTGCGGGCATTGACTGATGAGTTCGAAGACCGCGCGATGGTGGGTGAGGTCGGCGAATCCCGTCGCGCGGGCGAGATTATGGCAGCCTATACTGCTGGGGCAACCCGCCTGCACATGGCCTATTCCTTTGACATGCTCGGCCCCGAATTCACCGCCTCGCATTTCCGCCAAAAGATCGAAGGCTTTTACGCCGCCGCCCCCAATGGCTGCCCATGCTGGAGCTTTTCCAACCATGATGTGATCCGCCACGTCACGCGCTGGGCCGATCACGGAGAGCCGGAGGCGCTGGCGAAACAGGCAATCGCCATGCTGGTCGGGTTCCAGGGCTCGCTTTGCCTTTATCAGGGTGAGGAGCTTGGCCAGACCGAAACCGATATTCTCTATTCGGAACTCACAGACCCGCCGGGGTTCAAATTCTGGCCGGACTACAAAGGCCGCGATGGCTGCCGCACGCCGATGGTTTGGGACAACAGCGATCTGGCCGGGTTCACCACCGGTACGCCTTGGTTGCCGATCAAAGCCCCGCAAAGGGCGCGGAATGTAGCGGGGCAGGGTGCCGGCTCGGTGTTGGAGAGCTATCGCAACCTCTTGCGCTTTCGTCGGGAAACCGATGCGCTGCGCTATGGGGAAACGGTGTTCCTCGACTTACCGGAGCCCGCGCTCGGTTTCATGCGGGACGACTTGATGTGCCTTTACAATCTGTCGCCGCAGCCGCTGGACCTGGTCTTGGAAGGTAACGCCTGCCTGCAAGGCCCATCACAGAACGCTGAAATTCACGGCGAAAACCTGTCCCTCGGTGCCAACGGCTTTGCCTTTCTGACCGGCACAACCGGTGCTGAATTGCGTTAGTTCCGAATTCTCTCTGGTCCAAATATCCATCGCGCGTTGGCGCGAAACTTTGCTGCGGTGTCACACTTTGCGAGGCGGCGCGAGGTCGGCCAATATCGGGCAATCGGGCCGGTCGTCGCCATGACAGCAGGTGACCAGATGCGACAATGTCTCCCGCATCGCTTGCAGGGCTGCGATCTTTTCAGAAATCTGGGTGAGGTGCTTTTGCGCGATCTCTTTGACATCGGCGCTGGCGCGGCTTTGGTCTTCGTAGAGTGACAAAAGCACGCGGCAATCCTCGATCGTGAAACCCAAGGCGCGGGCGCGACCCAAGAACCCCAGCTTATGCACATCGCTTTCGCGAAAGGCGCGGTAGCCGTTGCTATCGCGCAACGGGCGGATCAACCCGACCTCTTCATAATAGCGGATGGTTTTCGCGGGCAGGCCTGACCGTTCTCCGGCTTGTTTGATGTTCATGCCATACCTCCTGCAATCCAGCGCAACCGCAGCGCGTTGCTAAGAACAAAAACCGATGACATTGCCATAGCCCCCGCCGCTAGCATCGGCGAAAGTTGCACGCCCCAGAGCGGGTACAGAAGCCCTGCGGCCACTGGGATGAGCGCGGCGTTATAGCCAAAGGCCCAGAACAGGTTTTGCTTGATGTTGCGCATTGTCGCATGGCTGACGGACAGTGCCGAGACCACCCCTCGCAGATCGCCCGAGATCAGAACCACGTCAGCCGCCTCAATCGCGACATCGGTGCCGGTTCCAATTGCGATGCCGACATCCGCGAAGGCAAGCGCGGGGGCATCGTTGATGCCGTCACCCACAAAGGCCAGCTTTGCGCCATCGGCCCGCAAGCTTGACAGAGCCTCCACCTTGCCTTCGGGCAGCACCTCTGCCACGACTTCGGTGATCCCCAACTCTGCCCCGATCACCTTAGCCGTAGCTTTATTGTCGCCGCTGATCATCACCACGCGCAACCCTTTTGCTTTCAAGGCGGCAATCGCTTCAGCTGTACCGGATTTCACCGGGTCGGCGACCCCGATCACGGCCGCGATCCGGCCTGCCATTGCCGCGAACAGCGGGGTTTTGCCATTGGCGGCCAGCGTGTCACCGGCCTTGCCAAGATCGCCCAAATCCACCCCTTCGCGTGTCATAAAACGGGCAGAGCCGACCAAGACCCGTTGCCCCGCCACCTGTGCCGCAATGCCGAACCCGGTGTGGGAGGCGAAGTCGAAGGCGGGCGGCAGGTCCAACCCTCTTTCGCGGGCGGCGCGCAGGATAGCTTGGGCAATCGGATGTTCGGACTTGGCCTCGACCGCAGCGATACGCGCCAGAACCACGTGTCTGTCATAGCCTTTTGCCAACACCATATCCGTCATCTCGGGGCGTCCGGCTGTCAGCGTGCCGGTCTTGTCCAACGCGATGACCGAGACTGATTGCAAGGCTTGCAACGCATCCCCTTTGCGAAACAACACACCCAGTTCGGCCGCGCGGCCCGTGCCCACCATGATGGAAACTGGCACCGCCAAACCCATTGCACAGGGACAAGCGATAATCAGCACTGCAACACCTGCCACCAAAGCATGAGTGAGGGCGGGAGATGGGCCAAAGACCACCCAGACCAGCACTGTCAGCAGGGCAGCGACAAGCACGGCGGGCACAAACCAACCGGTGATCTTGTTCACCAGATCCTGCACCGGCAGCCGCGCGCCTTGCGCCTCACCCACCATGCGGATGATCTGTGCCAGCATCGTGTCAGCACCGACCCGCAAGGCGCGATAGGTCAAGGCGCCGGTGCCGTTTACCGTGCCGCCTGTAATCTCGGCACCGATGGTTTTGGC
>JBFHGI010000396.1:0-3201 GCA_041583175.1 Pseudorhodobacter sp.
ACGTCGATGATATCGGCACCCGCTGCGCTGAACATGCGCGCAATGCCGACCGCTTCTTCCGGCGTTACGCCTTCATCACCCAGCCAATCATTGGCCGAAATCCGCACCGACATCGGCTTTTCTTCCGGCCATACCGCGCGCATGGCGGCAAAAACCTCTAGCGGAAAGCGCATGCGGTTTTCCAAGCTGCCACCGTAGGCATCGGTGCGGGTGTTGGATTTCGGACTGATGAAGCTGGAGATCAGATAGCCATGGGCGGCGTGCAACTCGATCATGTCAAACCCGGCGCGCGCAGCCATCTCGGTTGCCGCAACGAACTGATCGCGCACCATATCCATATCAGCGCGATCCATCGCGCGGGGTGTCGCATTTTGCGCCGACCATGGGATTGCCGAGGCTGACAGCAGCGGCCAGTTGCCCGCAGGCAGCGGCGCATCCATCTTTTCCCAGCCCAATTGCGTAGAGCCTTTGCGCCCCGAATGCCCGATCTGACAGCACAGCTTGGCCTTCGTCTCGGCATGGGCAAAGTCCACCAACCGTTTCCACGCAACCTCATGTTCGGGTGTGTAAAGGCCGGGGCAACCGGGGGTGATGCGGCCTTCGGGCGAGACGCAGGTCATTTCGGTATAGACCAGCCCCGCGCCGCCCTTGGCGCGCTCGGCATAATGCACGAAATGCCAATCGGTCGGGCAACCCTCTACCGCCTTATATTGCGCCATGGGCGAGACGACGACGCGGTTGACCAATTCCATCCCGCGTAGCCGATATGGGGCGAACATCGGCGCATGACCTGCCGCGCCGCCCGACTGCGCCGCGAACCAATCCTCGGCCGAACGTAGCCATGCCGCATCGCGCAGGCGCAGGTTTTCATGGCTGATGCGCTGTGACCGGGTCAGCAGGGAATAGTTGAATTGCACGGGGTCCAGATCGAGGTAACGCTCCACCTCCTCGAACCACTCGGTCGAGTTGCGGGCCGCCGATTGCAGGCGCAGCACATCGACGCGGCGTTCTTCCTGATAGCGGGCGAAGGCGGTTTGGATATCGGCCTCGCTATGCAAATAGTCTGCCAGCGCCACCGCACTTTCCAACCCCAGCTTGGAGCCGGAGCCGATAGAAAAATGCGCCGTGGCGGAGGCATCGCCCAGCAGGACGACATTCTTGTACGACCACTGCTCACACAGCACGCGCGGGAAAGACAGCCACGCGGAGCCGCGGATATGGTTGGCATTGGACATCAACGCATGGCCGCCAAGATGGTCCTTAAAGATCGCCTCACAGGTGGCGATGCTGTTTTCCTTGGTCATTCCCGCAAAGCCGAAGGCGTCATAAGTTTGCTGGCTGCATTCCACGATGAAGGTCGCGGTATCGGCATCGAATTGATAGGCATGCGCCCAGACCCAGCCATGCTGGGTTTTTTCAAAGATGAAGGTAAACGCATCGTCGAATTTCTGCCGCGTGCCAAGCCAGACAAATTTGTTCAACCGCGTATCGATCTCGGGCTTGAAATGCTCTGCGAATTCCTGCCGCACGGCGGAGTTCAAGCCATCTGCGGCGACCACCACATCATAGTCAGCCATATAGCTTGCCGCTGGTTGCGCAGGCGTTTCAAAGCGCAGGTCAACGCCCAGTTCCCGCGCGCGGGCTTGCAGGTCCAACAGCAATTGCTTGCGCCCGATACCGCAGAAGCCATGGCCACTGGTGACGGTGCGGCTACCCTTGTGGACAACCGCCACATCATCCCAATAGGCGAAATGGCCGCGGATCGTCGCCTCGGAGACCGGATCATTCTGCGCCATGTTCGACAGGGTTTCATCTGACAGGACCACGCCCCAACCAAAGGTGTCATCGGCGCGATTGCGTTCCAGCAATGTCACCTCATTGTTCGGGTCACGCAGCTTCATGGAGATTGCAAAATACAGACCAGCGGGGCCACCACCCAGACACAGCACTCTCATTCGGCATCCCTTTTTTCTACGTATCAGGGATCAGACTGCCATTAGGTTCACATTATTTCAAGCTTGAAATTTAGACTTGAAATCGTTGCCGCAAAGGGGAAGGATAGAAGGCAGCAAAGGGGGCGCCATGGCGGTAATCGGTGTAGTCGGACTGGGAACGATGGGCCTTGGCATTGCGCAGGTCTATGCCGCCGCAGGACATAAAGTTCTGGCAACCGACGGTCACGCACCGGCCCGTGACTCGGCGCCAGCCCGCATGCGCGATGGGCTGGCGCGGCGAGTCGCGGCGGGAAAGCTGTCGGCCGCTGACATGGAAGCAACGCTTGCGCGGCTGGATGTCGTTGAAAGCATAACTGATTTCACACCCTGCGACTTGGTGGTTGAGGCAATCGTTGAGGCGTTAGGCGCCAAGCAAGAGCTTTTTCGCGCACTTGAGGCGATTATCCGCACCAATACAGTGTTGGCAACCAACACCTCTGCGCTGTCCGTGGCCCAAATCGCTACGGGTTTGGCCAATCCCGAACGCGTCCTGGGTTTGCATTTCTTCAACCCTGCACCTGTGATGAAACTGGTGGAACTTGTCAAACCTCCGCTCGTCTCCGCGCAATCGCTTGCCTTTGCCAATCAGGTGACGCAATCGGCAGGAAAAACCGTTATTGAATGCGCCGATCGTCCCGGCTTCATCATCAACCGCTGTGCCCGCCCCTTCTATGGTGAAGCATTGGCACTGCTGGAGGAAGGTCATAGCCCGCGAGAGATTGATGCGGCAATGCTGGGCGCAGGTTACAAGCTTGGGCCGTTCGCACTGATTGATCTGGTTGGTGCCGACATTAACCTCGCTGCAACGCGCGGATTATATGACGCGATGGGCCAGCACCCGCGTTATCATGTGTTTGAGGGTCTCATCCGCCAAGTTGCGGCAGGGCGTTTAGGCGTGAAAACGGGAACGGGATTTTTAGTGGGCACCAAGGCAATGCCCCAGGTGAACGATGCGATTGCCCTGCGCATCGAGGCTACTCTGGCGAATGAGGCGGCGAGCCTGTTGGATGAGAGCGTCTTGACGGCCGATGTTGTCGACACGGCGTTGAAGCTCGGGTTGAATTTCCCGCGCGGGCCGTTTGAATCTGCTCGGCGTTGGAGCCTTGAGACGATCATCGCAGAATTGACACGGCTTGAGTCGCAGGCAAGACCCCATTTGCAGGGGCGTTATACCATCAGCCCAAGCCTGATGCGCTTGCATATGACC
>JBFHGI010000397.1:0-3183 GCA_041583175.1 Pseudorhodobacter sp.
ACACCGGCCACGCCAACCTGACCCCCCGCACGTTTCAGGCCCTTCACGAAGCGGGGGCCGCAAAGCGCGTTGTGTTGATCCATGACACGATCCCCCTCGATCATCCGGAATATTCCCGCGCCGACCGGATCGAGAGTTTTCGCGCCAAACTGCACACCGTCGCCACCATGGCCGATCTGGTCATCCACACCGCCAACAGCACGCGGCAGCAAACCGAAACACATTTTCAGCGTTTTGGCCGCATCCCCCCCGGCGTGACGGCCCCGCTGGGCATTGCCCCGCCGCAGCCGCCCGGCCCACCGACCCGCACGCGGCCCTATTTCGTTACCCTCGGCACGATTGAACCACGCAAGAACCACGCGCTTTTGCTTACGCTTTGGGACCAGATGCACCGCGACCTGCCCTCGCACGAGATCCCCCAGCTTCTGATCATCGGCCGGCGCGGCTGGTCCAATGCCGGGGTTTTCGCGCGGCTGGATAACCTTGGTCCGCTGCAAGACAGTGTGATCGAACTCTCCGGCCTGCCGGATGCAGAGGTCACGACCTTGCTCGCCCATGCCCTCGCCCTGCTGTTTCCCAGCTTTGTCGAAGGCTACGGCCTGCCCCCGCTGGAAGCCGCCCAACTTGGAACCGCGGTTATTGTGCCACCATTGCCGATTTATCGTGAAACCTTGGGTCACTATCCCGTTTACGCAGCACTTGATGACAGTTATTCTTGGCTGGAAACAATCATCCAGCTAAAGGATGGGACAAAGGCGCAAGGACAAACGGGGCTGGGGCAATCAGATATGGACGTGCAGTCGGCAGCCATCCCGCGCTGGCCAGACCATTTCAACCTTGTCTTAAACTCCACTTGCTAGGACATAATGAGTTTGCGGACCTGTCCCGCGCAGTAGAACGAACATGCTAGAAAGTAAGGTGTGAGCATATTTTCACGATATCGGCTGAGGCTCGCGCGCAAGCGCTGGCTTTTTCGCGCCTTCCGCAAACGGAGGGAGCTGAAGCCTGCTGCCAGCCGCGTTCGCGCTATCAAGCCTACCGACATCCTGTTGTTCTCGACCCTGCGCAATGAACGGGTGCGCCTGCCCTTTTTTCTGAAATACTACCGTGACCTCGGGGTCAATCATTTCCTGATCGTGGACAATGATAGCGACGATGGCTCTCGGGAATATCTCGAAGATCAGCATGATGTTTCGGTCTGGCACACCAAGCACAGCTACAAACGCTCTCGCTTCGGTGTGGATTGGCTGAACTGGCTGCAGATGCGCTATGGGCATGACCATTGGACACTTGTCGTCGATCCGGATGAATTTTTCGTCTACCCCTTCTGCGATACCCGCCCGCTGCGCGCGCTGACCGATTGGCTGGATGCCTCTTCGATCAAGTCCTTTTCGGCCATGCTGCTGGATATGTATCCCAAAGGCCCGATCGGCGCGCAGCCCTACCGCGAAGGGCAGGACCCGTTCGAGATTGCGCAATGGTTCGACAGCGGCAATTACAGCATCCAGCGCAACGGCCATTACGGCAACCTGTGGATACAAGGCGGCCCCCGCGCGCGCATGTTCTTCACCGATGCGCCGGAACGCGCGCCCGCGCTGAACAAGACGCCTTTGGTCAAATGGAACCGCCAATACGCCTATGCCAGTTCCACCCATATGCTGCTGCCGCGTGGTCTCAACCTTGTCTATGATGAATGGGGCGGCGAAAAAGCCTCTGGCTGCCTGCTCCATGCCAAATTCCTCGACACCTTCGCCCTCAAGGCCGAGGAGGAGATGAAGCGCGGCCAGCATTACGCCAACAGCCACGAATATAAGGCCTACAAAGCCGCGCTGAATGACAGCCCCGATATGTGGTGCAAATGGTCTGAAAAATACATCAACTGGCGCCAGTTAGAGATTTTGGGCCTGATGTCCAAAGGAAACTGGGCATGACCGTCGGCATCGTCATGCTGTGCCACACGGCGCTGGACCGCGCGGCACAGGTCGCCCGCCACTGGGTCGAGCGTGGCTGCCCCGTGGTGATCCATGTCGACAAGCGCGTTGGCCGCGTTGACTACGAAGGCCTGCAAGCCGCTTTGGCCGATGTGCAGGACATCCGTTTTTCGGGCCGCTATGCCTGCGAATGGGGCACGTGGGGCATTGTCGCCGCCACCCAGGCCGCCGCCACCATCATGCTTGCCGAATTCCCCGGTGTCCGGCACGTCTACCTTGCCTCCGGCTCTTGTCTGCCGCTGCGGCCCGTGCGCGAATTGGTGGCCTATCTTGATGAACGCCCGCGCACCGATTTCATCGAATCCGTCACCACAGCCGATGTCGGCTGGACCATCGGCGGCCTTGATCTGGAACGCTTCACCCTGCGCTTCCCCTTCTCGTGGCGCAAGCAACGCAGGCTGTTTGACGGCTATGTGCGCCTGCAACGCCGCATCGGTTTCAAGCGCAAAATTCCGGCGGGGATCGTGCCCCATCTGGGCAGCCAATGGTGGTGCCTGACCCGCCAGACCCTCTCTGCCCTGCTCGAAGACCCCGAGCGGGAAGAGATTGACCGCTACTTCCGCCGTGTCTGGATTCCCGACGAATCCTATTTCCAAACGCTGGTGCGTCGCTATTCTTCCAATGTCGAAAGCCGTTCGCTGACGCTGTCGAAATTCGACTTTCAGGGCAAACCGCATATTTTCTACGACGATCACCTACAGCTCTTGCGCCGCTCCGATTGCTTTGTCGCCCGCAAGATCTGGCCTTATGCCAACAAGCTATATCGCGTGTTCATGACCGAGGAAGGCGCGGGCCAAGCCGCTGCCGAACCCAACCCCGGCAAGATCGACCGGCTTTTCTCCAAAGCGGTGGAGCGGCGGACAAAGGGTCGCTCCGGCCTCTACATGCAAAGCCGCTTCCCGAATGAAAACTGGGAAAACGGCAAAAGTGCCTCACCCTATTCGGTGTTCGAAGGCTTTGCCGAACTGTTCGAGAATTTCGAGACATGGCTCGGCAAGATGACGGGCACGCGCGTTCACGGCCATCTCTTCGCGCTGGATAAGGTGGCGTTTTCGGGCGGCGAAACCGTCTACAACGGCGCGCTCAGCAATTCCGCCGCGATCCGCGACTACAACCCCAAAAGCTTTCTGGCTAACCTGCTGTGGAACACCCGTGGCGAACGGCAGTGCTTTCAATTCGGCCCCGCCGACAA
>JBFHGI010000398.1:0-3166 GCA_041583175.1 Pseudorhodobacter sp.
CTGGCCGTCACGGTCCCATGGGAACTGCACTTTGATACGGCCATATTTATCGGTGTAGATCTCTTCACCCGCAGGGCCCGTGACCTTGGCGATCAGAATCCCCGGAATCCGCGGCCATGGCGTTTTGCGCTTGGCGCGGAAGGGGGTGTTCTTGGGCAAGGTGGCGAAGGTGCAGCGATAGGCATCCTTGTTCTCTTCATCAAATTCGATGGTCGAGGGGATTTTCTTTTCTTTGCCCTTCTCGCGCTTTACCTCTTCGTCCTTCTGGCTTTCATCCTCATCATCCGCCTCGATCTGCATCATGTGGATGCCCGAGATGATCAGATATTCCTGATTCTCGGAATCGCGGAAGTGATCGGTCAGCTTGAAGGTCGCCCCGGTCGCCAGGGTGCGCACGTTACCAACGCCGTGACGTATCTGGAACTCGGCGGCATTGGCCTCCATTTCAACGCGGGCGTAAACCTCGCCCAACGCGGTTTCGCGGTAATGGCCGGGATAGCGGTAAAGCTCGTATGATTTGTGCTTGTGGCTGCCTTTCGGCAACGCCTTCGCGGTTTTCAGATCGGCTTTCGGTTTCTCGAAATTCCAGTCGTTCAACGTCACGAGGCCAGAGGTCACAGACTCCGCCCCGCGCCATTCAAAGACGTGATCCTCGCTGCGCCGGTATTCTGCCTCACGCAGGTAGAACTTGATCGAGGCCGCGTTTTCGACCGGGCTATGCGCACCGATATCATCCACGATCATCAGGTGGTCGACGTTATCCTTGACGGTGGAAAAGAAATAAATCCCCTCTTCCTCCATCAGACGGCAAACGAAATCATAATCGGTTTCGTCATACTGAACGGTATAGACGCGCTCTGCCGGGGTGCGGTTCACGTTGACGGTGAAATCCGAAAAATCGTGATCGCCCAGAACTTCCTTAATGATATCAATAGCATTCAGGTTCTGAAAAATCCGGTTGTTGCGTGCGCGGGTCAGGAACCACAGCCAAGGCCGCACTTGCAGCGAGTAATAGCCATAACCTTCGTGCAAGCCGATGAACTGCGCCTCGATGCAGGTGCCGACAAATTCCCGCCAATCGCCGCTATCGTCATCGCCCAGCATCATCTTGATGGTGATCGGTTGCCCGACCACCTTGCCCAGATCAAGCTTCTTGTCCGGAGACATGAAATCGATGGTGGTTTCGGTAAGTTTGCTTAGCCCTTCAACAACGCGGGCCGCTTTGATAAACATTTGCGTTTCCGGCAACGGCCCCTTCATTCGGAGCTTCCGGTTCTCTTTAATAGCTTGGTCCGCCATAATTTTACCCTCTCGTCCCGCCGTGCCGTAACTCAGCCGTCAGGTGAAAATATCTCAATCAGTAGCTTATCTTCACGCAACCGGTCCACAATATCCGGTGTAATTCTCCACAAAGAAGGGACCGAAATAGATCCCCCCCCGAACTTGTTCAACTCAAACACATCCTTAAAAACATAACACTTCACCTTAAATGGGTAGGCCCCCTGCCCGAACAGCATGTCGTTGAGCAGATCTACACCCTCATAAAGCCAGTATCCTTGCCCGACTGCAAGCAAAGTCATTGGGGCATCGTCATGAACCTCGCCCGTTTCCGTAGTTTGATCTGCTGCGTCTTGCATTACAAGCCCTCCAATAGTGCGGCCAGGTCGGCATCAATGGCATCCGGATCGGTCGAGGTCGGAAGATCGCCAAAACCGGCAAGCAGCGCGTCGAGATCATCCTCCGCTGCCGTGTCCTCGACAGGGGCCGCCGCCGGGGTTTCGGGCTGCTCTGCCTGCGGTTTCATCACCGCCTCCACGTCCAGTGGCGAGCCGGTCGGGGCCACGCGCGGCTTCAGCGGGCCAGACCACGGCCCCGCCAGCATCTCGCCGCCCAAGGAATGGAAGGAAGCCAGCCGCACCACGTCACGTCCGCGGATCGACACAACCGGCATATAGCCACGGCCCAGAACGGTTTGCGCGCGCGCCTCTGTCAGATTGCGTTCGGTGCAAGGCAATGCGACCTGATCGCCATATTGATCCGTCACGAAATGGAAAGGAATGTCATCCAGCGACATGACATTGCCCAAGGTCATCTTGCGGTCGCCGTCTTTCCATTCCTGCGCCATCAGGATGGCAACCAACACTACCGGATTGGCCCATAGCATGCCTTTCAGCCCTTCGGACTGCGTGAATTCCTCGAAGGCAAAGGCGTCAATCGGTTCGGTCTTTTTGCCATAAGGGCGGCGCAGCAAAAAGCGGGGGGTGGCGAGGCCCAGATAGCGCGCCTCCGAGGTTTCGCGCAGTTTGTCCCATGCGGCGGCGGTCAGGGGGTGACGCTCTTTCAACGGCACTTCCATAAAGCCGGGCGTCATCGACGTGATGAACGGTGCCGCGACATGTTCGGCAATTTTGGCAAGCCGCGCCAGCAACTCGGCATGGGGGGGCGTTTCTTCAAACGCATACATGCCGAACATAGCGGAAAATCCGATACCGCCTTCTTCCTGCAAGGGCGCATCAAGAAGTTTGAACAGGCCCGATTGCGACAGATCATCCACCGAGGCCAGATCGGCCGCAATCTCTTCGGCGGAAACATCGAACAGCGTGATTGTCAGCTTCACATCGGTTTCGACGCGGCGCGCCAGCAGGTCCAGCGCGCGCCATTGCGCCTCCAGCGCCTGAAACTCCGGGTGATGCAAGACCAGCCGCATTGCCGATGACATCGCCTCATCGACCGAGGCTTTCAGCGCCTCCGCTTCCGGGTTCGGGCCGGGAACGATATGCGGCCCGACAATCTGCCCGATAAGGTCATCAATCGGGGAGGCTTGCGTCAAACGCCCGGTGGTATCGCCGATCAGCTTTTGAAAATCACTCAGCTTCTTATCCGCTGGAATGCTGGAGGCGGCAGAGCGGCTATGGGTTGGCCCCGCTGGCAGGCTGAAGCTTTCGCCCCAGCCTTGCATCTCACGCACAGCCGAAGCGGCTGTCGAGGCATTGGCCAAACGCGCCCGCAGGGCTTTCAGCGCGTCGAACAGCTCCAGATTATCGACCAGTTCATCGGGGTGCAAATCGTCCAGCCCGCCCAACTTGACGGAAATCCCCTTACCATCCGGTCCGATGGGCAAAACCAAAGTGGTGGCAAAGCCCTCGATCACATCTTCGACCGTGTC
>JBFHGI010000399.1:0-3153 GCA_041583175.1 Pseudorhodobacter sp.
ATCAAGGGGGGCAAGATGCCGCTGCCTTTCCGGCAACAGGACCTTGCCGATGCTTTGGGTCTCTCGCTTGTCCATACCAACAAGACGCTCAAACGCTTTCGTGAGGCAGGTCTGATGACCTGGGCGCGCGGGGTCTTGCATGTGCAAAACCGTCCGGCACTGGCAAAACTCGCCTTGATAGAGGATGGCGCCGCACAACCGCGCCCGCTGCTCTGATCCGGATTTTTTTGCGGGATCAGAGGGAACTGAACCGCCAACCTCGCGTTGATAATCCAGAACGCGGCAACAGCGCCGCCCGAAAGGAGAGACCAAATGAATTCCGATCAAATCGAAGGCAAGTGGAAGCAAATCAAGGGTAAGGCACAGGCCAAGTGGGGCGACATCACGGGCGATGAATGGGATCGCATCGAAGGTCGTCGCGAAGAAATCGTGGGCCTTGTGCAAGAGAAATATGGCCATGCAAAAGCAGATGCAGAGGCCGAAGTGGATGACTGGATCAAGCACCAGTAAGCTATCCCCTTTCTTCTTCGAACGGCGGCAGATCTCTGCCGCCGTTTTGCGTTTTTGCCGTGCCAATAAACCGTCAAACCCGCGCTTTCTGCGTCCCTTCCGCCCTGCGAGGGCTTGAATGGCAGGGGCCATCGCCTAAGATCAAACAAAATTTAGTGGAGTGTCGTCCCATGCCTATCGTTAAACCCGCGCTGTTCGCGCTTGGCCTGTCCTTGATCGGGGGCGCTGTACACGCGGCCTCCTGCTCCAACACCGGGGGCGGCTATAACGCGTGGAAATCCGAGATCGCGGCAGAGGCGAAGGCCCAAGGCGTTGGCTCCAAAGGCATCGCTGCCCTCATGGCGACCAGCTATTCGCGTGAAACCATTTCGGCGGATCGCAATCAGAAAAGCTTCAAGTACAGCCTCGAAAAATTCATGAGCGTTCGCGGGGCGGAAACCATCATCAAGCAAGGCCGCAGCCAGAAAGCCAAAAATGCCAAACTTTTCGCAGCGCTGGAGCGTCAGTACGGCGTGCCGGCAGGCGTCTTGGTGGCCATTCATGGCATGGAAACCGCGTTTGGCGGCTTTATGGGCAAGACCAATATCGTCTCGGCGATTTCAACGCTGACCTATGATTGCCGCCGCTCGGATTTCTTCAAACCGCATATGATGGCCGCGTTGATCCTGGTGGATCGCGGGTCCATCACCTCCAATTCCGTAGGGGCCAAGCATGGGGAATGGGGGCACACGCAATTCCTGCCGGGCAATGCGCTGAAATACGGGGTGGATGGTGATGGCAACGGGCGGGTGGATTTGAACAACCGCGTCGATGCGCTCGCCTCGACCGCGAATTACCTGCGCCAGAAGGGCTGGCGGCCGGGGCAAGGCTATCAGAAAGGCCAACCGAATTATGCCGTGCTGAAGGAATGGAACGCGGCCAGCGTCTATCAGGAAGCGATTTCCATCATGGGCGCACGGATCGACCGCTAAGCCCTTGGCTAGTAGCAAAAAAAGGGGGGCATCACGCCCCCCTTTCGCGTATCAGAACACCAGTTTTGGCAACCATGTCGAGATGATCGGAAACACCCAGATCAGCCCCATCGCCACGATTTGCAGCAGGATGAAGGGCGCAACGCCGCGGTAGATCATGCCTGTCGTCACTTCTGGCGGGGCAGCACCGCGCAGATAGAACAGCGAGAAGCCGAACGGCGGTGTCAGGAATGAGGTTTGCAGGTTTACGGCGACCAAGACCGCCAGCCAGATCGGGTCATGCCCCATCATAATCAGGGGCGGCACCAGAAGCGGCAGCAAGATCACCGAAATCTCCACGAAGTCGAGGAAGAAGCCTAGGACAAAGATGAACGCCATGGCGAATACCAGCGCGCCTGTCGGCCCGCCCGGCAAGGATTCCAGAATCTCGGCCACCCGATGCTCTCCGCCCAGACCGACGAAAACGAGGCTGAAATAGGAGGCCATAAGGATCGTGGCAAAAATCATCGAGGTGACGACCAGCGTTTGACCCAACGCAGGCAGCATGATGCCGCGTCGGAAGGTGGCACGCAGGGCGGCACCGATTGCCGCAATCCCGATCAGCGCCAAAGCGCTATAGCAAGTGGCCAGCGCATATTCGACCGTCCCCGCATCCGAGCGTTGCAAGCGCACAGGTGCCAACCCTGCAGCAAAGGCCAGTACCAGCAAGGCCCCTGCCCCCGCCATGATCAGCCAGCGCGGCGCGCCTTGCCGCAACCCCGCCAGCAAAATCGCGCCAATCGCGCCGACCGAGGCCGCCTCGTTCGGGCTGGCGACACCGCCCAGAATGGCGCCCAGCACCGCGAAAATCAGCAAGACCGGCGGAACAATGGCCCCGAACACCTCTGCCCCTGTGGGTTTGACCAACTGCTCTCGCATCGCGGGTGCATCATTGGGCAACACCCAAGCGCGGCCCAGAATATAGACGATATAAATCGCCACCAGCAGCACCCCCGGCACCAGTGCGGCAGCGAACGTCTGGCCTACGGAAATCGTCTCGACCGAGAATTTGCCTTGCGCATATTGGGCTTGCTGAAAGGCAGAGGACATGACCTCGGCCAGAATGATCAGCAAGGTGGAGGGAGGGATGATCTGCCCCAACGTGCCCGCTGTGGCGACCATTCCGGCGGCAAGCCTTGGGTTATAACCGTTGCGCAGCATCGCGGGCAGCGCGATCATCCCCATCGCCACTACTGTTGCCCCCACGATCCCGGTGGAGGCCGCAAGCAACGCGCCCACCAGCATCACCGAAACGCCAAGCCCGCCGCGCATTGCCCCGAAAAGCCGCCCCATGGTTTCCAGCAATTCCTCGGCGATGCGGGATTTTTCCAGCACCACACCCATCAACACAAACAGCGGAATGGCCGTCAGCACCGGGTTTGTCATGACCGCAAAAAACCGCTGCGCCAATGCGCCCATCAACCCGAGGTCAAAGACGCCAAGCGCCCACCCCAGCAGGGCAAAGCCGGTGGCAACACCAGCGATGGAAAATGCAACCGGGTAGCCCATCAGGATCACGACGATCAGGGCGGCAAACATGATCAGATCAAGCGGCAGGGTCATTTCTCACCCCCAAGCCGGATCACATCGCGAATAAGGGCCGATAGACCTTGCACCAGCAGCAAGACGCAAA
>JBFHGI010000400.1:0-3123 GCA_041583175.1 Pseudorhodobacter sp.
GAAGGGCACCTTGATGACCCCAAGGAAATGCAGCCCGAAGACCAGCAAGACAGCCGCGGCAACGTAGGAAAGCTGGTCTTTCCACTGGATGAAGGCCTGCCCCAGCGCGGTCGCCCCCAATCCAAGCAAGACAAAGATCGTCGTCACCCCCAGTGCAAAGGCAATCGCAGAGCCGACAAGCCTGCGCTGTGCTCCCGGCGCAATCGCCCCATCGCTCCGCAATTCCTGCATCGAGATTCCGGCCATATACGACAAGTAAAACGGCACCATGGGAAGGATACAGGGCGACAGAAAACTCAACAGCCCCGCCAGTGCCGCGCCGCCATAGCTCACCTCAAACATTGACAGTCTCCGCCTTCATTCTTTTCGGTCCAAATATCCCACGGGGGGTCCGGGGGGTGTGAAACCCCCGGCCGCTGCCAAGCCGCCGGGCATACTGGGGCTTGCACTAACACTGATTCATATTACAATGTGAATATATTTTATCGGGCCGTCAATCATGCGTCTTTCTGCAAGTGTACTCTTTTCCACGCTACGCTTGGCACTTTGCGCCTTGCTGCTTCAGGCCGCGTCAACCGCTGCGCTGGCACAGGAATTGACGCTTTATATGGTCGAACAACCCGGTTGCATCTATTGCGCGCGTTGGAATGAAGACGTCGGCGATGCCTATCACCTGACGGCCGAAGGCAAAGCGGCCCCGTTGACGCGAATCGACCTGCGAGACCCCTTGCCTGAAGGTGTAACCTTTGCCCGCAAAGCTGTCTTTACCCCGACATTCGTGTTGGTGCGCGACGGGCGGGAGCTGGAGCGGATCGAGGGCTATCCGGGCGAGGATTTCTTTTACGGCTTGCTTGGGGTGATGTTAAAAAACGCCGGAGTGGTGACGCAATAGCGGCACTGCCTGAAAAAATTGTGGTGTTGTGGCGTTTCGTGCCATAGTCGCGCCAAGCAAAGCCGCCACGCAAGGCAAGGCTCGCAAAAAAGACGGCAAGGAGTGAGGGCGCAGATGCCTGACACAGCCAGATCAGTAGCGGAAGACACCACTGGCGCAACCTGCGCCGCGATTCCTGCTGAAAAGATGATGGAAAACGCCTATGAGGCGGCCAATTTTCTCAAGGCGCTGGCGCATGAGGGACGGCTGATGATCTTGTGCCATCTTTCGTCCGGGCCCAAAAGCGTGACCGAGTTGGAAACGCTGCTGTCCTCGCGGCAGGCTGCGGTCAGCCAGCAGCTTGCGCGATTGCGGCTGGAGGGGCTCGTCTCGGCGCAGCGCGACGGCAAAGCCATTTTCTATTCCTTGCAGGATCCGAAGGTCATTCGCGCGGTTGCGCTGGTCTATGATATGTTTTGCAAGCCGGACTGAGAACAAAGGGGGGATCGCGTGCAAGACTTACCATTTGGCGTATGGGCCGCCCTTGCGGGTTTGCTGGCTGGCTTGGTCCTTGGTTTGGCGGCGCGCCTGGGTGACTTCTGCACGCTCGGCGCCTTGGAATCCGCGCTCTATGGCGAGGATCAGAAGCGTTTGCGCCTTTGGGGCGTTGTCTTGGGCGTGGGAATTTTCGGCACTTTTCTGGGTGACGCCGTTGGCCTGATTGATATTTCCGCGACCTTTTACCACCAGATCGCGTGGAATCCCCTAGCGTCCATCTTTGGTGGCTTATTGTTCGGCTATGGCATGGCGATGGCCGGAAACTGCGGCTTTGGTGCTTTGGTGCGCTTTGGCGGGGGCGATCTACGGTCGCTTGTCGTGGTCGTGGTCATGGGCATCTTTGCCTTTGTGGCACTGTCAGGCCCGCTGGCCCCCTTACGCACACTGCTTTTCCCGCAACAGGACGCGACAGGCCCGCAAGGTATCGCCGCCGATGTGTCCGCTGTGCTTGGGGTCAGCCCCTTGCTGGTGGCCGGTGTTCTGGCCGCAGCATTGCTTGTCTGGGCACTGTCCTATGCGCCGTTGCGGGCGAGGCCGCGGCAACTGGCGTGGGGCGTCGCGGCGGGTGTGGCCGTTGTCTGGTCATTTGCGGCGACAAGCTGGCTTGCCAACGAAAGCTTCGGTGAGGTTCAGGTTGAAGGGCTTTCCTTTACAGCACCCTTGGGCCGGACGCTGATCTGGCTCATGACCTCTACTGCGGGTGGCGTCTCTTTTTCGGTGGGGACCGTCTGTGGCGTGTTGATCGGGGCTTTGGCGGGGTCTGTCTGGCGCGGGTTGTTCCGCTGGGAAGCCTGTGAAGACCCGCGCGAACTTGGGCGGCAAGTGTCAGGGGCGGCGATGATGGGCGTGGGCGGCGTGATCGCGCTGGGCTGTTCCGTCGGGCAAGGGGTTTCGGCCTTTGCCACACTGGCATGGTCCGGGCCCGTGACATTGGTGGCAATTGCGCTGGGCGCGGCCGTAGGCTTGCGACAGCTCATCGGGGGTTACCAGCCCGATTGAGGCAGGTTTAGGCCGCGCCAATATGCAGCTTTACCCCTGCGGCCCGCAGCGTTTGGCCGATGGCTTTCGGCGGAGTTTCATCGGTAAACAGGGCATCCAGCCCGTCAAATTCACAAACCGTCACCAGCCCGCGCCGCCCGAATTTGGTCGCGTCGGTCACAAGCGCGCGGTTTTCGGCGCGTGACAGCAAGGCGCGCGCAAATTCAACCTCGCCTTCCTCGTAATCCATCACCTCGCCCGCATCGACTGCCCCTGCCGAGATAAAGGCATGGGTGGCCGAAAACCCTTTGACAAAACGGACGGCCTGCGACCCGAGCACAGCCCCGCTATCCCCGATAATCTGCCCGCCTGCCAGAAACACCCTGTTCCCGTCGCCGCCGGCCAGAATGCGGGCGGCGTCGGTGGAATTGGTGATGATCGTCAGGCGTTTGTGGTCAATGAGCGCGCGGGCGAGGAAACTGGTCGTGGTTCCGGTGTCCATCATCACCGTGTCGCCATGACGCACGGTCGCGGCGGCGGCGGCGGCGATGGCCTGTTTCGCGCCGGCATTCTCGCGCATCCGGCGGCGAAAGGGTGCCTCGCCCGCTTGCGACGACAGGCTGATCGCGCCATGCATCCGCAGAACACTGCCGCCCTCCACCAAAGGGCGGACGTCGCGGCGGATGGTTTCCAGACTGACCTCCATCGCCTCGGCA
>JBFHGI010000401.1:0-3110 GCA_041583175.1 Pseudorhodobacter sp.
CATCTCGAAAAGCATCTCTGCTGCGATCAGGATGGGCTATGTGGTCTGCCCGACAGGGATGGGGCAAGCAGGCCGTTTGACAGCGCAGCACAGCTTTTTCGGTCTTGCGCGGCCTGTGTCTGATCTCTGCCTGAAGCTGCTGACCACCGGCGTTGCCAATGATTTGCGCAAAGCGGTGCAGGACGGGTTTGCAGACCGTCTGGAAGGGGTGGTCAACGTGCTGGGTGCCTATGACCTGTCCTGGCAGCAAGGTCTGCCCTTCGTGTGGCTCCGCTTGCCGTCCGGCTGGCGCGCCTCTGTTTTTGCGCGGATGGCCGAGGCTGAAGGCGTTTTGTTGCGTTCGGCGGATGAGTTTGCATTGGTCCATGGCCGCGCGCCCAATGCGGTACGTCTGGCCTTACCCGGCAATCACAGCCGCGCGCAGATCGAAGAGGCCTGTCATCGCCTTGCCCGCCTGCTCGATAGCCCGCCTGCCGAACTGTCGGTCTGACTGTTGCAAAGAGGACTCGCCGTGCCCATTTGACGCAGCGTCGCTTGACCGGATGCAGATAAAGGCGCATCACTGCAACTATCGAGACAGTAATGATAAAAAGAGACCCAAAATGGGAATTCAGACAGGCTTTCACGCGCCCGATGGGGCCGCGCATTTCCTTGGTTTTCGTAAGGCCCGCAATGGTGGCACCGAGGTCGTTTATGATGATGGCGTCAGCCGCCGGATCGTCTGGCGTGTCGCAGGGGCGCGGGTGAACGAGGCACATCTGTCCGATGCGTTGCGCTCGGCTGTTGGCTCCGTCAAAGTTGTGCCTGCTCTTATAGCAGAAGTCGGCAAACGCGCTATCTTGTTGGAACGTCTCGGCGTCTGACGGATTTATTGTCGCGGCCAAGTCTTGCCACCCCTATCTGGGCTCTTTTCACAGGCACAAAGCTGTGCAACTAATTGTGAAAAGAAGATGGGACGGGGTGGACAATGAACGCGAACTCGCGATGGGCCAAGCTGCGCCAGACGGAGGCAGCTAATGGCTTGATGATGATCAGCCCGACGGCGCTTTATGCCATCCTGATGTTGGCAGCCCCTTTGGGAACCATCCTCCTCTATAGTTTCCTGACCGATGGTTATCTGGAAATTGTGCGCGATTTCACCTTCGCCAATTACATAGAGGCCTGGACCAATGAGCTTTACCGCTCGGTCATGATCCGGTCTTTGGGGGTTTCAATGGTGGTGACTTTGGTCACCGTCGTTCTGGCTTTTCCCATCGCTTATTTCGTCAGTTTCCATGTCGAGCCTTCCAAGAAATCGCTCTGGCTGTTCTTGATCACGATTCCCTTCTGGACCAGCTATCTGATCCGCGTTTTCCTGTGGAAGGTGATCCTGGGCTATAATGGGGTCATCAACTCCGGCCTGCTGGGCCTCGGGTTTATTGAAGAGCCGCTGACCTTCATCCTTTATAACGTCAACTCGGTTGTCATCACGCTGGCCCATGCCTATGCGCCTTTTGCTATTCTGCCGATTTTCGTGGCACTGGAAAAGATTGACCGCAGCTTGCTGGAGGCGGGGCAAGACCTTGGCGAAAGCAAGTTCATGACCTTCCTGCGGGTTACCCTGCCGCTGGCCATGCCGGGGGTGATTGCCTCTGTGCTGATCGTGTTCATTCCCACCATCGGCGATTATGTGACCCCGCAACTTGTTGGCGGGCCCGAGGGGCGGATGGTCGCGAACCTGATCCAGTTGCAATATCTGAAGCTGGATAACTACCCGCTTGGGTCTGCCATTGCGGTGTCGGCCATGGGGATTGTGACGCTGGTCAGCCTAATCTTCATCGGGTTGAACCGCCGCTATTTGAAAGGGCCGAAATGATGAAGGGTGGTTGGTTCAAGGTCTATGCCATCGGCTATCTGGTGTTTCTTTATGCGCCGATCATCATTCTGCCGATGTTTGCCTTCAATGATGCAACGGTCATCGCCTTTCCGCTGACCGGGTTTTCCACCCGCTGGTTCAGCGCGATGATGGAGCAACCGACGCTGAGCCTTGCAGTGAAAAACTCACTGTTCATCGCGGTCACATCGGCGGTTCTGGCCACCACGCTGGGGGTGTTTGCGGCGCGTGCCTCGACCCGCTATCGCTTTCCGATGAAGGCGGGCTTGATGGGGCTGATCATGCTGCCCTTGGTGCTGCCGGAAATCATCGTGGCGGTGTCCTTGCTGGTGGTGTTGCTGGGGCTGGGGGTCAGCCTGTCGCTTTGGACCGTGATTTTGGGCCATGTGTTGATCTGCACGCCGTTTACCATCGCGATCCTGTCCTCGGCCTTTCAATCGCTTGATCAAAGCCTTGAGGAAGCCGCCTATGATCTGGGCGAATCCGCCGCCTCCACCTTTCGGCTGATCATCCTGCCTTTGGTGATGCCGGGCATCATCTCCAGCTTGTTGATCTCCTTCACCATCAGTCTGGATGAGTTCATCATCGCCTTCTTCCTAGCGGGCACCGAGCCGACGCTGCCGGTGTTCATCTTCTCGCAGTTCCGCTTTCCGGCGGCTGTGCCGGTGATCATGGCGCTGGGGACGGTGCTTGTGTGCCTGTCGATTGTCTTGCTAACCATTGCTGAATATTTCCGCCGCCGCGGCATTGCGAAATCGGGCGGAAAAGATACCGGAGGCTTCCTGTGACCGAGAAACCCACCATGATCGCGTTCCAGGACGTGCATAAATATTACGGTGATTATCACGCCCTGCGCGGCATCACCGCGACCATCAAAGCAGGGGAGTTTTTCTCGCTGCTGGGGCCGTCGGGTTGTGGCAAGACCACGCTGTTGCGCACCATCGCGGGGTTTGAGGGCATCTCCTCGGGCGCGGTGATGATTGACGGGCGCAATATGGCCGGGGTGCCTGCCAACCAGCGGCCGACGAATATGGTGTTCCAATCCTACGCGATCTTTCCGCATCTGACGGTGGGGGAGAATGTGGGCTTCGGCCTGCGTCGCGCGGGCCTGACCAAGGATGCGCTGGCGGCCCGTGTGGGCGAAGCGTTGGATATGGTGGGCCTGAAAGGTTACGGCGCGCGGGCGGCGCATGCGCTTTCGGGTGGGCAGCGGCAGCGGGTGGCCTTGGCGCGCGCG
>JBFHGI010000402.1:0-3103 GCA_041583175.1 Pseudorhodobacter sp.
CGCGCCCGAGGCGGGCTTTGCCTCGGTCGGCGCAGGAGTGGATTTCCTGTCAGGCCACCAGCAGCGCGCACCGGATTGGGCGCGGCGCTTTGCATTGGAGTGGCTGTGGCGGGCACTGCAAAGCCCCAAGCGGATGGTGCCGCGTTACCTTGCCTGCGCGGCCATTCTGCCGGGGCAGGCATGGCGGGCGTGGCGAATGCGGGACTGAGGCACCCTATTTGTACTCGATCAGCGCAAACCGCTTGCGCCGCAGTTTGCCCCACCAATAGCCGATAACGCCCTGCGCCTCTGGCAATTTGCCCAACACAGTGAAAAACGCCCGCTCTGCCCCCATACGCGGCAAGAGGCGTAACATCTGCAAGGGCCATGCCAGCAAGATCCCAAAGCCGAGCGGATGCAGCAATCCAAGCACCAGTGCCGCAAGTGGCACGCCGATGCCCCAAAGCAAGGCACGGCGCGTCTCGGCCACCCAATGGCGCAACGGGGGGGCGCCGTGCAGATCCGCCCCTTCAGCATAGGCATGCCCCGCGCGCTTGCTGCGTTTCCACCACTGGCCAAACCGCGTCATCGCAGCATCATGCAGGGTCATCTCTACATCAATGCGGTGAACCTCTCCTCCGTTCAGGCCAAGCCGCAGACAAAGCTCCGGCTCCTCGCCCGCGATCAGGCTGTCGTTATAACCATCTACGGCGCGCAAGGCCGCCACCCGCATCAGGGCGTCGCCCCCACAGGCTTTGGCGCGTCCGATGGGAGTCTCCCATTCCGCGTCGCAGAGCCGGTTATAGACCGAAGCCTCGGGAAACCGCTCCCGCCTCCGCCCGCAGATTACAACAGCATTCGGATGCGCCTGCGCGAAGCCAAGCGCCTTGGCGACCCAAGCCGGATCGACGCCACAATCACCATCCACAAATTGCACGAACTCGGCCTGCACCTCGGTCAATCCGGCGTTGCGCGCCCTTGCTGCGGTGAAAGGCTGTGCCATATCCAGCGCGATAACAGTTGCCCCCATGGCCTTGGCCATCTGCACGCTGCCATCCGATGAGCCACTATCGACATAGATCACCCGCGCCACCTGCGATTGCAGGGACAAAAGACAGGCCTGCAACCGTGCGCCTTCATTACGACCAATCACCACCGCTTCGACTGGCAAGGCCATGGGCAGGTTTGACGGCGACAGGGGCATAGGCGTTTTCCTTCGGCTTGGGTGAGGCAATCATAGTGTCGCAGAATCCCGTTGACCACGGCTTTGCGCAGGCCCGTTACCGCGCCCTAAACTCTTCCAATTTATAGGGTTATCTGATACTCATTCAGTGCTGGGCGGGGGCCCGGGCGAATCCATCGGGCGCGGCCCAATCGCGGCACAACAAACGGTGATCGCCTGTTATCTTGCCTGCTGCAACGCGGGTGCCTATGTGTGAAACCGCCCGCGACGATGAGAATCGTGCGGCGCAGCAGGAGCCTGTTTTCCTATGGCCAACCACGATATCTTGTTGACCTCGGCCAATTGGCCAGCGGATATGGGGCAAGCGCCTATGGATGACGAAAGTTTCCGCAAAATGGCCGAAGAGATAAAGCGCCCGCGCTCCACCGGTGTTTCGGTTTTTCGCCAAACCAGCCCTGCCGCGCCGGTGCCCGCAACCGTCGATCACGCTGTTGAGGAAAACGCTGCGGCGGCCCTGAACCTCTCACCGCCCAACCCTGATCGGGTGTGGGAATCGCTTAGCTCTGTGACGCTGAATGCGCCGACGCTTGCCGGAAATGGTCTGTTCGCAAATCCGCAACAATCGCCAGAGATCGCGCATTTCGACATTCTGCGCACCCGCATTTTGCATGCGATGCAGGAACGCGGCTGGAAGCGAATTGCGATTACATCCCCGACCCACGGCTGCGGAAAATCCTTTGTTGCGGGCAACCTCGCGCTTAGCCTCGCGCGGCGCCCCTCCAGCCGGACAGCCTTGCTGGATCTGGAGCTGCGTCAACCTGCTTTGGCCTCGCTTTTCGGCTTGAATGATATTGGTCCGATCCGGGAGTTCCTGAATGGCGATCAGCCACTGGAAGGTCACTTCCGCCGCGTTGGCCGCACGCTTGCACTTGGCCTGAACGGCGCGCCCGTGCTGGCGGCAGCAGAGGTCCTCCACGAACCCTCTACCGCAGAGACTTTGAACGCAATGATAGCGCAGCTCGCGCCGGATATCGTTGTCATCGACGCGCCGCCCGTGCTTGTCTCGGACGATGTGCTGGCCTTGCTGCCCAAAGTGGATGCCGTGCTGCTTATTGTGGATGGAACCAAAACCACCGCCGAAGAGGTGCGCGCCTGCGAGCGGTTGTTCGAAGGCAACTGCCCCCTCATGGGGGTCGTGCTGAACAGGGCGCAAGATCGCGGGTTGCGCCGCTATCGCTATGGTCACAAGTAACAGGACGTATCGGCATGGGACAAATCCAAAGCATTGACGACCTGATCGGGCTGCTCTTGCGCCGGCGGCTTTTGATCGGCGCAGTGACGGTGTTCGGCATCGTGATGACACTGCTTTATGTGATTTCAAAACCGGATGTGTTTGAAAGTACCGCCGTTATTCAGGTACAAAGCCCGACCGTGGCAAATGCCGAAGTGGGCAGCACTGTGGCCCGCGAAAGCTCGGCCCAGCGGTTGCAGGCGATCCAGCAACAACTGACCACGCGCGACAATATGTTGGCCGTCATCGCCCGTCATGGGCTGTATGCCGATCTGCCGATGACTGACGATCAGAAAGTGCATCTGCTGCGCATTTCCTTGCGGTTTGAAACGGTGGCCAGTGCAGCAGCAACAGGGTTTGGCGCACCATCAGAAGTGTCCGCATTGCTGATAAGTGCGCAGGCCGGCAGCCGGGCGCTGGCCGCTCGGGTCGCGAATGATTTTGCCCAAGGCATTCTGGATGCCGGCTACGCGGGGCAAACTGAACGCACGCAGGAGGCCGCCAGCTTTTTCCGGGATGAAGAGACGCGCCTGAAAGCCGAGATTCTGGCGCTGGAAACCAAACGCACGACCTATCAGAACAGCCATAGCGGCGCATTGCCCGCCCAGCGCGACCTGCTGCGATCCGAGTTGACAGGGCTGGAAACCGAG
>JBFHGI010000403.1:0-3096 GCA_041583175.1 Pseudorhodobacter sp.
AGCGGTGAGCACAGCAAGCATACGGCGGTCGCGCTGAAATTCCGGTGCGGTGACAAAAGCCTTGAAACTGCGCAAGCTGACTATCGGCCCCGGCCACAGCTTGCCACTTTTGGCTACCGCATGGGCGCGCAACCTGAACAGGCATCGAAACATCTGGATGCCCCAAGCCAGAAAGACGAGACTTTGCGCCCCCAAGATGATCGCAAAACCGTCACTCATTCCCAACCCGGTATTTTCATGGCAGGCAAAATTCGCCCCGTGCAATCGCCAAAGCCTACACGGTATCCATCCCCCTGCGCGTGACCCCGCAACGTCAAAGTATCACCGTCTTCGATGAAACTACGTGTCTCGCCGGTTTCCAGCGTGAACGGCTCTTTGCCTGCCCAACTCAGCTCCATCAAGGAACCGAATTCGGTTTTCGTCGGTCCTGAGATCGTGCCAGAGCCAAGCAAATCACCGGGATTCATTTCGCAACCACAGACCGCGTGATGGGTTAACTGCTGGGCGGCGGAATAATAGACGCGGTTGTAATTTGTCCGCGCAATCGTACTGGCACGGGGAGCGCCCTGAGGCTGCATCAGCACTTCCAGCGCGACGTTGTAGAACCCGGGTTCTTTTTCAAGCAGATAGGGCAACAAGGGCACCTCCCGCTCCGGCGCGGGGCAGCGGAACGGCTCCAGCGCCGCCGAAGTCACGATCCACGGGCTGATCGTGGTGCCAAAGGCCTTGCCCTGAAACGGCCCCAAGGGTTGATACTCCCACCCCTGAATATCTCGCGCTGACCAGTCATTCAGCAGCACATAGCCAAAGATCATCTCTGCCGCTTCCGACGTGGTGATAGGCTGCCCCAGCGTGGACCCGGTGCCCACAATCGCCCCCATCTCCAACTCGATGTCCAGCCGCTTCGTCGGGCCGAATGTGGGCATCTTGGCATCCGGCGCTTTCGTTTGCCCCAAGGGCCGGTGGATATCTGTTCCCGAAACCACAACCGAAGAGGCGCGGCCATTATACCCAATCGGAATATGAAGCCAGTTGGCAGGCAAATCCGGGGAGCCGCGCAAAATTGCGCCCATGTTTCTGGCATGCTGCATACCGGCATAGAAATCAGTGTATTCCGCAACCAGCAAAGGCATATGCAACCGCGCGCGGCTTTGCGGAATCAGATATTGCGCAACGGTGCCTTTGGTTTCAGCCCCTTCACCCAGAAACCCGAACAGCATCACCCGCAAACGCGCCCAAGCCTGCGGGCCAAGCTCCATCACCTCATTCCAGAATGGCACATCCAACACAGCGTCATCGGCAATACGCAGAAGGCCCGCCGCCTCCATCGCGGTAACATCGAGGATCATATCCCCGATCGCAACGCCGCAGCGTGGCTCATCCCCATCCACCGAAAACACGCCGTAAGGCAAGTTGTTCAATGGAAACTCACCTTCTGGATTATTGGCGCTTTCGACCCACGACCGCATCAATTTCACAGCAAAATCTCCATTCCATCACTTCCAACCTCGGCCTTACCGTTCCATGTAAGGGCAACTTGGGCAAGCCAATCCTGCGGCCCGATTGTCGGATCATCGGCAGGCACCAAGTGGTTGAGCACCAAACGCCTGACCCCGGCCGCACCCGCGATGCGCCCCACATCGTCCGCCTTAGTGTGGGCATTATAAAGATGATCGCGCAGCTTGTCGCCCAGACCGGTACGCTGAATAATCAACTCCACCCCTGCGGGCAAAAGCGCCTCATGCACCAGCAAATCGCTGTCTTGTGCAAACGCGGCCAAGGGCGGAAAATAAGCCGTATCACCGCTGAATGTCACGCTTTTACTGCCATCGAACCGCAGCGCAAAACAATCTGCTAAAGGTGGATGCGGCACACGCAAGGCCCTGACCCGCAGATCTCCATCCAACACCGGTCCTTCATCATAGGCCGTAACGGTCACTATCTCCTCCAGCGGCTTTCGCCCTTCATCCGAGACCCTGATAGCGTTGTCATAGGCAAGGGAGGCCATGAAGCCGGCCCAGTAATCTTCTATCCCCGGCGGGCCATAGACCTGCACAGGGCCCTGCATCCCCGTCGTCCAAGCCGTGTGAATCATTGGACCGAGCTCAAGAATATGATCGGAATGAAGATGTGTAATGAAGATCAGGTCCAGTGCCTTCAGGTCCACTCCGGCATCCACCAAGGCTTTGGTGACGCCGATGCCGCAATCCACGACCACGCGCCGCCCGTCCAGTTCCAGCAGGCTCGAGGTCGGCATCGCGCCGCCCGCCCTTATCGCCGGCCCGCCCTTGGTACCAAGCAAGACAACTCTATTCATAGCATTCCTTATCGGCAGCGTCCTAAGGGGATGACAGTCTAAGCCTCTATTTCAGCAACGAAGCCGCCAAAGATCATTCTCTTGCCATCCAACGGCGCTTTCATCATCAGCGCGCTCATCACAGGGTGCTCCATCGCCTTTTCCATGACGTCATCCCGATGCGCGCGGTCACGGAACACCATAAAGCCGAACACGGGCACCTCATCATCGTCGCAAAGCACAGCCTGCGGGAATGAGGTGAGCTTGCCCGGAGGTGCGTTTTCAGGGCGTGCATCGAGCAAAGAAACCACGCCCAGTTCTTTCCAGATCGGAACCATCTGCGCGGAAAGCGCGAAATACTCGTCCAGCTTCTCCAGCCGTACAGGGGCCACAAAGGTCTCATAGTAAGCCATAGTCATTCCTCCTGATCAGTCACCCTCACCCTGCATCCGGACAAGGTCTAACACAATCACATTGCCGCAGATGTGACCGGCTTCATACCCGGTTTGTTGAAAACACTGGAAGAATCAACGTACCGCTAAAGCATCAACTTTTGCGAAGGGCGTTTTCATACCATGCAAGTCAGAGCGGTTCGTTGCGGCTTCTCTGATTGGGTCAGCTTTTCAGGATGCCGTTTTGCGAAGCGCGCCGCGAAGGGCACGGGCCTGCAAGTTTTCGGACAACTTGGGCTGCCTTGAAAAACCCATACGCTCCATCGCGGCAGTTTCATCTGGGTGTTTCGGCAAAACGATGGACGCCCAAAACAAGCCGACAAGCGCGCTCTTGCGAAAAACTGATTG
>JBFHGI010000404.1:0-3089 GCA_041583175.1 Pseudorhodobacter sp.
CCTGAAAGGCACCACAAACAGCGCAAACCAATGGGCAAACATGACCTATCGGATGACCTATCTGAAAAAGCAGAAAACCGCGTCGATCACCGGTCAAGCGCATGGCTACATTGGTCCCTATTCTGCGCAAGGGACATGCGATATTAGCAAGATCAAGCGGTAAGGTTCTGGCATTAAACGTGTTTAAGTGAGTTCAGTGGTTTTCAGCTCGGGCCGATGACCACCTGTCAAAATCTGAAAAAAAATCGCAACGCAGCAAGGCCAAACCATAATTCCGACTTTAACACTCCAGATTAATCGCGGTCTTACTCTTGACCTTTGGAACCCGAAGGCTCTTATTCGCGTTAACAGATGAACACTTCTGAAAGGAAACGACATGGCTTTTACTCTCCCTGATCTTCCCTATGCACATGACGCTCTGGCATCGGCCGGTATGTCTAAGGAAACGCTCGAATATCACCACGACCTGCACCACAAAGCCTATGTCGATAACGGCAACAAGCTGATTGCCGGCACCGAGTGGGAAGGCAAATCGGTCGAAGAGATTGTAAAAGGCACCTATAAAGCGGGCGAAGTGGCACAAAGCGGCATCTTCAACAACGCCAGCCAGCATTGGAACCATGCCCAGTTCTGGGAGATGATGGGGCCGGGCAAGGGCGCCATTCCGGGCGAATTGGAAAAAGCACTGGTTGAAAGCTTTGGCTCGGTGCAGAAGTTCAAGGACGATTTCTCGGCTGCGGGTGCAGGCCAGTTCGGGTCTGGCTGGGCGTGGCTGGTCAAGGACAAGGACGGCAGCCTGAAAGTCACCAAGACCGAAAACGGCGTGAACCCGCTGTGCTTTGGTCAAACCGCGCTGCTCGGCTGCGATGTGTGGGAGCATTCCTATTACATTGATTTCCGCAACAAGCGTCCGGCGTATCTGACCAACTTCCTCGACAATCTGGTCAACTGGGAAAACGTGGCCTCGCGCCTCGGCTGATCTGTCGAATAGACATTTCAAAGGCCTGCCAAGGTTATGCTTGGCAGGCCTTTTTTCTTTGCCCCGAAGCGGCAAATGCGAAAGGGGGGCTGCCGGAGACGCGTCTCTTCGAACGGGCTTGGCTCACGCCTTGCGCAGCGCCCGCAGCAACCCGCGCTCCAGCGCTGCGACATCCGGCACCAGGTCGACAAAGCTGCGCATCGACGGGTCGGCAAAGCCTTGCGCCACCACATGATCCAAAAGCGCTGCCAGCGGTTGCCAGTAGCCCGCCACATCCACCAGAAAAATCGGTTTGGCGTGCATGCCCAACTGGCGCCACGTCAGCACCTCGAAAAACTCATCCAGCGATCCGCCGCCTCCCGGCAGCACCACAATGGCGTCAGAGTTCATGAACATGACTTTCTTACGCTCATGCATGGTTTCGGTCAGGATCAACTGGTTCAGATCGCGCTTGGCAATCTCTCGTTTCACCAGATGCGTGGGCATGACGCCAAGGGTCTGCGCCCCTGCGGTTTGGGCCGCGCGGGCGACCTCGCCCATCAGGCCCACATCCCCTGCGCCATAAACCAAGCGCCAGCCATTCGCGGCGATCATACCGCCCGTGGCGCGCGCCGCCTCGCTATAGGTCGGTTTTGCGCCAGGGCGCGCGCCGCAAAAGACGCAGATTGAGGCTGACATGATATGCACTATCCTGAAAACTATTGCTTTGCGAATTGATATCGGGGTTCTTGTTAAAGGAAAAGCCGCAGTGCGTTTATGGCCTGCGAGGGGGATGTATGACGCGATGGACGAATTGGGGGGCGGGGGCCAAGATGGCGGCCGGCATTGGCGGTGCCGCAGCGGCGGCCGCGCTTGCAATGCTGGTCGTGGCCCTCTTGCCTGCGCCCGAGCCGGAACCGGCCCCTGTGCCCTTGGTGACGCCGCCGACAACAGCCGCACCGGAGGCCGCAGCGCCCGTTCCGCAAGCGCCGCCGGAAGCATCAGTGCCGGTTGTCGCTGCGCCAAAACCGCCAAGCTTCGATGTTGTGCGGATTGAAAAAGACGGTGCGGCATTGATCGCAGGCAAGGCGCATCCGGGCAGCGGCGTATCGGTCTTGCTGGACAGTGACGTGGTCTCAACGGTCGTTGCTGATCGCTCTGGCGGGTTTGCGGCCTTGTTCGAGGTGCCCCCAAGTCCCGCGCATCGCCTGATCACGCTGCGGATGCGCCTGGCCGACGGACAAGAGATTGCGTCCGAGGAGCAAGTTATCCTGTCGCCCGGTGATGTGATGCCTGCCATAGCCGAAACGGCTGAGGCGACCGAGGCGCCAACTGCCGTGGCCCCCGCCACAACCCCTGTTCCGGCGGCAGAGCCGGATGCGCCAGCCTTGGCTGCGGCGGATAGTGCAGCGACCCCACCATCCGCACCAGTGCCGGAAACTCCGGCCGTGCAGGCAGAGGCGGAGCAACCGCTTCCCACACCCGCAGAGGACACATCAGCGATTGACGAGCCCGCGACAGAGGCAGCCCCCGAACCTGTCACAACGGCATCGGCTGATAGCGGCACGGCGGAAACAGCAGCGGAACCTGCGGCGATCCTGCTCGGCCCCTCAGGCGTACGCGTCCTGCAACCCGGCGCCCAGCCACAGGACAGCGGGGCGATCCGTCCTGTTGTGATAGATGCGATTTCCTACACGGCAAATGGCGCAGTGCAGCTGGGCGGGCGCGGAATGCCGAGCGCAACAGTCCGCCTTTATCTGGATGATCGGTATCTGACCGAATTTCCTGTCGGAGCAGACGGAGGTTGGGGGGGCGTTTTGCCAGAGATTGCCGCAGGCCTCTACACCTTGCGCGCCGATCAGATCGACGCAGAGGCGAAAGTGACCGCGCGCTTTGAAACCCCGTTCCAACGCGAAACACGCGAAGCCCTGGCGGCAATCGCCCCCCCGGTCACGCCAGCAGAAGCAGCACCGGCCCGAACGCCAGCCGCTCCGACGGTGGAGGCTGAACCCGAGGTCGCGGCTCTTGCACCCTCCGCCAGCCTTCCGGGCGATGTGGCGACAGAATCCGCAGCCGCCGCAAAACCTGATGCAACCGTGATCGCACCGACGCAACCCGCCACTGCGCCTGC
>JBFHGI010000405.1:0-3087 GCA_041583175.1 Pseudorhodobacter sp.
CACCGTCGGTAAGGATCTGACCTTTGACGCGATCCGCGGCCAGCATGATGCGGTGCTGATTGCGACGGGCGTTTACAAGGCGCGCGACTTGCCGGTGCCGGGTGTCGGAGCCAAAGGCATCGTGCCTGCGCTGGAGTTCCTGACGGCCAGCAACCGCAAGAGCTTTGGCGATGAGGTGCCGGAGTATGACAACGGTACGCTGAACGCGGCGGGCAAGCGGGTTGTGGTGATCGGTGGCGGCGATACTGCGATGGATTGCGTGCGCACGGCCATTCGTGAAGGCGCGACGAGCGTCAAGTGCTTGTACCGTCGTGATAAAGCCAACATGCCGGGTAGCCAGCGCGAAACGCAGAATGCCGAGGAAGAAGGCGTTGAATTCGTGTGGCTGTCCGCGCCGAAGGGCTTTACCGGCGGCGATGCGGTAGAGGGTGTGATGGTGCAGAAGATGCGTCTTGGTGCGCCGGATGCGTCAGGCCGCCAGATGCCGGAACTGATCGAGGGCGCAGATTATGTGGAGCCTGCCGATCTCGCGATCATGGCGCTTGGGTTCGAGCCGGAAGACCTGCCGAACCTTTGGGGCCAGCCGGAATTGGGTGTGACCCGCTGGGGCACGATCAAAGCCGATTACAAGACACATGCCACCAATATGCCCGGCGTCTATGCGGTCGGCGACATCGTGCGCGGCGCGAGCCTTGTGGTCTGGGCCATTCGCGATGGCCGTGAAGCTGCCGAGGCGATGCTGGATTTCATGGCGCAAGAGGCTGTGGTGGCCGCGGAATAGCCCGCCGGTTAAGCAAAGATGAAGACCCCAGAAATACTCTGGGACACATATGGGAACGCACCAGACCTTTTTCCTGCCTCTGTGGGGCAGGACATCGGGGCAGATCAGACGTGTTGACCTATTCGTGGTGACTGAAAAGATAACGCATTGCGCGGCCCGGCCAAGGGCTCGGCTGCGCCTCCCAAGGTGAGAGAAGATGGTGAGTAAGGCCGTTTCGATCCGAGCATTGTGCCGCGACATTTTTATGTCGCCCGTCCGGCCTATGCTGCGGGTGGTGACAGCCGGAAAGGGCGCGATGATGCAGGGCAAGTTGATTGCGGTACTTGTGTTGGGGCTGGTCCCAGTGCAGGGCAGCGCCGGAAGCTTTACCCCGCCTGCGGGTTGCACGGGCTATCTGACGGTGCAGGCGCGGGCCTGTCGGGTGTCCAATTACTACACGTGCAGCCAAGACGCGCCGGGCGATCAGTGGCGCACGGATTTCGATCAGGAAGGCCTGTTCTTTGCCAGCCGCGTGGACCGCGAGGGGCAGTGGGTCGAAAGTCTCGATATGAATCCGGTGGTGCGGCAGACGTTGGACTCCGGCGCAGAAGATCCGGCCTCTTTCACCGAATTGCTGGGGGGCATCGATACGTTTGCTTTCGGCCTGTCCAAGGACAATGGCGAGGGCAGTCAGGTGCGCGGCTTTGACCGGCTGACGGGCAAGACGGTTGTGATTGACGGTATCAGCCTGTTGCAGACCCAGTTCGAGTATAGCGAGACGGATCGGTCGGGTGTGCTGCTGCGGCGGTCGCGCGGGACGGAGTATATCCATCCCGAATGGCGGGTTTTCTTTGCTGGTCCGTCCGAATGGGATGGCGGCGACGGCTATGTGCCGATGGATGGCAGCCCGGTGGAGTTCATCTTTCCCGGCGAGCCGGGGTTCTTTAGTACCCAGCCGCTGTTTGAATGTGATGCGGTGTTGAGCCGGTTTGAGAAAGAGGTCAGCTATGGAAATTGAGCTGGAGCTGGGCGGGTTTTACACCTGCGTTCAGGACGGGTTCGAACCGGTGGTGATGTGGCTTGGCCGCGTGGATTTGCCCGACGATCTGGGCATGGGCGCGCATGAGCCGGTGGTGAGTGTGATCCTCAAATCCACGGTGCCGGATACGCCGATCCTGTCGCATGCGCCCTTCTGGGAAAGTGCGGCGCTGGACGGCGAGATGCAGGCCGCCGACCCGTTCGAGGTGAACCAGGAGCTGTTCGACGAGAATTACAACACATGGCGCAGCGCCTTTGAGGCCGATCAGGCCTTTCCTTGGGAAATGACCCCGAATGAGGTCTATGCCAAGATGATGGAAGATTTCATTGCGGCGATCCAGAAATGACCCAGCCGCACCCCCTGCAAATGCACGTCCCCTTTTTCCCTGCTGACGGAGTAACCCTATGACCAAAGCCCCTGTTTATGATGCCGCCTGGGTTGCCGCCGAGGAAGCCAAGCGCGCCTATATGGATGAGCACAGCCTGTATAAGGCCGAGGATGAGCATGCCTCTTGTGGTGTGGGCCTTGTGGTTGCCATTTCGGGCAAGCCCAGCCGGAAGGTCGTGGAAAACGGCATCAACGCGCTGAAGGCGATCTGGCACCGGGGCGCGGTGGATGCCGATGGCAAAACCGGCGATGGTGCAGGTATCCATGTGCAGATTCCGGTAAAGTTTTTCTATGATCAGGTGCGCCGCACCGGGCATGAGCCGGATGTGAACAAGCTGATCGCGGTGGGGCAGGTGTTCTTGCCGCGTACCGATTTCGGCGCGCAGGAGCGCTGCCGGACCATCGTGGAAACCGAAGTGCTGCGCATGGGCCATTATATCTATGGCTGGCGGCATGTGCCGGTTGAAACCACGGTGCTGGGTGAAAAGGCCAATGCGACCCGCCCCGAGATCGAGCAGATCCTGATCCGGTGCGACAAGGATATCGACCAGGACCAGTTCGAGCGCGAGCTTTACATCATCCGCCGCCGGATCGAGAAAGCCGCAGCGGCCGCGCAGATTGCGGGCCTGTATCTGTGCAGCCTGTCCTGCCGGTCGATCATCTACAAAGGCATGATGCTGGCCGAGCAGGTCGCGGTCTTCTATCCCGATCTGATGGATGCGCGGTTCGAGTCTGCCTTTGCGATTTATCACCAGCGTTATTCCACCAACACTTTCCCGCAATGGTGGCTGGCGCAGCCCTTCCGCATGTTGGCCCATAACGGCGAGATCAACACGCTGAAAGGCAACGTGAACTGGATGCGGAGCCATGAAATTCGCATGGCCTCCAACAGCTTTGGCGA
>JBFHGI010000406.1:0-3063 GCA_041583175.1 Pseudorhodobacter sp.
CGATGCGCAGCAAAGAGGAGGCGCATGACTACCGCTATTTCCCATGCCCCGACCTGCTTCCGCTGGAAATCGAACAGGCTTGGGTGGATGAGATTGCCGCCACCATGCCCGAACTGCCGGACGCGAAAAAAGCCCGCTTCATGGGCGATTTCGGCCTGACCGATTATGATGCCAATGTGCTGACCGCTGATCTCGACTCTGCGGGCTTCTTTGAATCCGTGGCCAAGGGCCGCGATGGCAAGATCGCCGCGAACTGGGTCATCAACGAACTCTTTGGCCGCTTGAACAAGGAAAGCCTGACCATCGCCGACACGCCGATGTCGGCGGAACAGTTGGGCGGCATCATCGACCTGATCACCAGCGGAGAGATTTCGGGCAAGATGGCCAAGGATCTGTTCGAACTCGTCTGGACCAAAGGCGGCAACCCCGCCGAAGTCGCTGCCGCAAACGGTATGAAACAGGTCACCGACACCGGCGCGATTGAGGCGGCAGTCGATGAGATCATAGCCGCCAACCCCGCACAGGTGGAAAAGGCGCAGGCCAACCCGAAGCTGGCGGGCTGGTTCGTGGGGCAGGTGATCAAGGCCACGGGTGGCAAGGCAGCACCCGCGATGGTGCAACAACTGGTGGCGCAAAAGCTGGGTCTGTAAGGGCCGCAGGGGGAGGGTGGGGGCAACCCACGGCCCCCGCACCGCCGATCACAACAATGTGGGGCGCGCGCCTCTCGACATCCTGCCCCATCTGATCAATCTAGGGGCATGTGGTTTCGTGCCTTCATATCTGTGGTGATGATGATCCTTATCCTGCCTTGGGGCGCATACGGCGCTGGCCATGCGGGTACGGATCTGCGCAAGGGCCATGGTTTTACGCAAGAATCCACCGCTATTGCGGATGCCAAGGGCGCGGAACTCAAGGCGCGCGTCAACTGTCGCACCGCTGTGTTGCCGGGTTCTCCCTGCGGGCCAGACCTTGCCTTACCAGCCGTCATCCCGCCCGCAGCCCAAAAGCCGGAACAAGCGGCCCCGTCGCCTCTGGCGGCGTTTTCGGGCCATGGTCGCAGCCTCTCTCCTCCACGCGCCCCGCCACGCGTGATCTGATCGGTCGCTTGGCGCAGAGCGCCGCTTCCCGTCCCTTTTCTCAGGTTATCCAAATGCTTACCAGACGACGCTTTACCGCCCTTGGTGCGGTTGCGGGCCTTTCGGCCTGTATCAAAACCCCTGTCGCGCCAGAACCCCCGCCCGCACCGGTCTATCCGCCGCTGCCTGCCTTTTATGGCCCGATCTACGGCGAGCCGTTCCCCATTCCGGCGGTACCCGAAGGCATCATCGACCCGAAATATTGGCGGCAAGAGGTGTCCAACCCTTGGCCCGACCATCCGCGCGGCACCATCTTTGTCGATCCGGATGCCGCCATGCTGCATTTCATCGAAAGCCCGTCTGTGGCGATCCGTTACGGCGTCAGCGTGGGGGCTGCGGGCTTTGCGTGGGATGGCACCGCGCGGATGCAATTCACCCGCAAATGGCCCCGCTGGAATGTGCCGGATGATATGGTCGCACGCAGGCCGGAACTCGCCCCCTATTCGGTGGCCAATGGCGGTATGGATGCCGGCCCCGGCAACCCGTTGGGGGCGCGCGCCTTGTATCTGTTCCAGAACGGCGTCGATACGCTTTACCGCATCCACGGCGATGCCAGCGCCCGCGAATTGGGCCGCGCGGTGTCCTCGGGCTGCATCCGGATGCTCAATCAGGATGCGATCGACCTCTATGACCGCTCGGTCCACGGCGCTGCCGTGACGGTCTTGCCTTCGCTCAAAGGCGACGGGTTGGGGCAGGTCTATTGACCAGCGCCCTGCGGGCAAGCCGTGCAAATCCGTTAACATCCGGTAAAGAAAAGGGGGGATATGTATATAAAACAGATGGTTGCGCGCCATTGCGCGCGCGATTCAGCCCCGAGAACCGCCCCCCTTTCCCTATGCCGCCCAATCGGCTAGTTTCCAGCGGTGTCGATCCCGGAGGCTTCATGCTGCACTATGAATATCAGGTCGTTCCCGCCCCGAAAAAGGGCGAGAAAGCCAAGGGGGCTAAAACCGCCGCCGAGAAATTTGCCGTTGCCCTGACCGGCTTGATGAACCGGATGGGGAGCGAAGGCTGGGAATATATCCGCGCCGATACCCTGCCTTGCGAGGAACGGGTGGGCCTGACCGGCTCCAAGACCGTCTTCCAGAACATGCTGGTTTTCCGGCGCGAGATGTTCATCGAAGCCGTCGACATGCTGGAACCGGAAACCGCGCATAAAACCGTGCCACCCAAGCGGCAGGAGCCGAAACTTTCCGCCATTCCGACAGAGCTGTTCTCGGACCCGGAGCCAAGCGAGGTTCCCGAGATCGAAGAAATGCCCAAGATCGTCAAAGCGGAAAAACTCGGGGCGGAATGATCAGCCCCGCGCGGCCGCAAGTGCCAGAGGCAGCGCCTTGGAAAAAATCGAAAGGGCGGCGTCATCACCCAGGCTGACCCGGATGCATCGATCCAGCGGGGCCACCGCCGGCATGCGCACGAAAACGCCCTCGCGGGCAAGCTCTTGCAGGACGCGGCGAGCAAAAGCGCCGTCTTCGTCGCAATCGAAACATAGGAAGTTCGTGGCCGACGGCAGCGGCTTCAACCCGCTGGCAAGCCCGACGGCACCATAGCTCTCGCGTGCCGCAATCACCCGCGCCCGCACCTCTGCCAACCATTCCTGATCGGCCAGCGCCGCCAAGGCACCGGCTTGCGCGATGCGACCCACCCCGAAATGGTTGCGGACCTTGTTGAACGCACTCACCAGTTCCGCAGCGGCCAGTCCGTAGCCGACCCGTAGGCCCGCCATTCCGTAGCCTTTTGAAAATGTCCGGAACCGGATCACCCGCGGATCATCGGCGGCAATTTCCGGCGCGCTGCCTGTGGGGGCCAGGTCGATATAAGCCTCATCCAGTATAAGCAGGCAGCCTTCGGGCAGCGCCGCGACCATCGCTTCGATCCGTGCCGCAGGCAGTTGGCTTCCCATCGGGTTGTCGGGGTTGGCAAGGTA
>JBFHGI010000407.1:0-3063 GCA_041583175.1 Pseudorhodobacter sp.
AACGTGCCGCTATCCGCCAGTTCCGCCAGATCGCGGCGAATGGTTTGAACTGTTACGCCAAATTTATCCGCCAACCCATCCACGGTGACTCGCCCGTCCTTGCGGGCCAGTTCAAGAATATCCGGTTGCCGGAAATTTTGCGCCATGATTCGAAGGCTTCCCTTTGGACGATGTTCGTTTATTTTCGCTATTTTCGTTATTACATGAACTTTAGCAATGAAATGTTCGGTACCGCATCATTAGATCGGGCGAAACGGCAATTGAGACAATTCAATATTTATACTTTTCAATAACTTGATTGGATCTCAAAAGAAAGCGGTCTAATCGCAAAAAACCGAGCACAGGCGTTGCGAACACCTCCGCACCGTGCTTCGTTGCACATCAAGACTTAGCTGTGACCGAGGACAACTATGCCCAATCAAGCCCAGAACCCTCAGGTAACCGATCTGTTCATCATCGGGGGCGGCATTAACGGCTGCGGCATTGCGCGGGACGCGGCTGGGCGCGGGTTGAGCGTTGCCTTGGCCGAAATGAATGACCTTGCCTCGGCCACCTCAAGCGCGTCCACCAAGCTGTTCCACGGTGGTCTGCGCTATCTGGAATATTGGGAAGTGCGGCTTGTGCGCGAGGCTTTGATTGAACGCGAAACCCTGCTGCGCGCAATGCCGCATATCAGCTGGCCGATGCGTTTCGTGCTGCCGTATCATAAGGATATGCGGTTCGAGGGTGATACGCCGACCTCTAAACTCTTGGGTGTCGTGATGCCCTGGCTGCGTGGGCGGCGCCCTGCTTGGCTGATCCGTCTGGGGCTGTTTCTATACGACAATCTGGGCGGGAGGAAAATCTTGCCGGGAACGGCCACGCTTTCGCTGCCCGGAACGGCAGAGGGGGCACCGATCGAGGACCGTTTCAGCAAGGCCTTTGAATATTCCGATTGCTGGATTGAGGATTCGCGCCTTGTGGTGCTGAATGCCCGCGATGCCGAGGCCCGAGGCGCCGAGATCATGACCCGCACCAAAGTAAGCTCCGCCATGCGTGTGGATGGGCTGTGGGAAATCACGCTGGAGCGCAACGGCCAGACCGAATTGCGTCTCGCCAAAATGTTGGTGAATGCTGCAGGGCCTTGGGTCGGTGATGTGATCCAGAACAAGGCGCGGCTCAACTCTTCAGAAGGGGTGCGCCTGGTGCGCGGCAGCCATATCGTCACCAAACGTCTTTACGACCACGATAAGTGCTATTTTTTACAAGGCACGGATGGCCGGATTATATTTGCGATCCCCTATGAAACCGATTTCACACTCATCGGCACGACTGATGCTGAACATTCTAACCCCGACGTCAAACCTGTCTGCACCGAGGCGGAGCGGGACTACCTGATCACCTTTGCCAACCAGTATTTCAAACATGATATTTCAGCCGCGGATGTGGTCTGGACCTATTCCGGTGTGCGCCCGCTGTATGATGACGGGGCGAGCAGCGCCACTGCGGCAACCCGCGATTATCTATTGAAAGTCGATGCCAATGGTGGCGCACCCGTACTCAATATCTTTGGCGGCAAGATCACGACCTATCGCCGTCTTGCCGAAAGCGCGATGGAAAAGATCTCGGAATACTTCCCTGATCTGCCGGGCAAGTGGACAGCCGACGCGGCCCTTCCGGGCGGGGATTTTGCGACCGATGGCGTGCCTAGCTTGATCGAAGACCTGCGCAATCGCTACCCCTTCTTGACGGAATTCTGGGCGCGGCGCCTGGTGCGCGCCTACGGGACCGAAGCAAAAGCCGTCCTTGGTGATGCCCGAACAGCGACCGAACTTGGCCTCGATTTTGGCGCGACTTTGACTGAGCGGGAAGTAGTCTGGCTGATGGCGCGCGAATATGCACGCTGTGCCGAAGATGTGGTTTGGCGGCGAAACAAGCTGGGCCTTCGCCTGAATACAGCCCAGATTGCTGCGCTCGACGACTGGATGCAGAGCCAAGGCCCGGCCCAGCTTCCCTAATAAAACCATTAGTTTTCTCAAACTGCTGTTTGTCTGGGCAATCCCGCGAACCTGCATGGAAAACAACTGCATTTGCGCGCCCAAATGCTGCCAGAAACCGTGCCTTCGTTGCGCTTCGCAGCATAGCACGCCATAGTTGAAACCATGACATCCGGCATTCCCTTGTTGGTCTTTACCGACCTTGACGGCACCCTGATCGACCACGAAACCTATGAGTGGGAGGCGGCGCGACCGGCATTGGAGGCGCTGCACCGAATATCGGCAGGCGTCATCCTTGCCAGCAGCAAGACGGCCGCCGAGATCGGCACATTGCGCGCGGCGCTCGGCTTGGCGCAATGGCCCGCGATTGTAGAGAATGGCGCGGGGCTCTTGCCTGCAGGAACCTCGGACCTTCAAAGCGTGTCACAATATCAGGACCTGTTATCAATCCTCGCAAAGATGCCTGCAGCCTTGCGCCCGCTATTTCGCGGTTTTGGCGACGCAACGGTTGCCGAAATTGTTGCCATGACGGGATTGGCGCCCGAAGCAGCGACCCTTGCAAAACAAAGGTTTTTTTCCGAACCGGGTCTATGGCACGGAACGGATGCCCAGAAGGCGGAATTCGTTGCCGTACTTGGCTCCCACGGGGTACATACACAGCAAGGCGGCCGCTTCCTGACGCTGTCTTTTGGCGGCAACAAGGCCGATCAAATGCGCAAAATCATCGAAACCTATCGCCCTGATCATACCATCGCCCTTGGCGATGCGCCCAATGACGTGCAGATGTTGGAGCTTGCCGAATTTGGGGTAGTGGTTGCCAATCCGCATCGCGCCCCCCTGCCCCCATTACAAGGAGAAGAGAGCGGTCAGATTCTGCGGACAGAAATGGCTGGCCCCTCAGGTTGGAATGAGGCGATACTCCACCTGCTCCACACGCTTAAATTGTATTAGGAACTTCCCATGTCCGATTTCCATCAGAACGGAAACATCACAACGCTTCATAATCTGCGGGCCCGATCTGCGGATGAACTGGAGCATGAGCTTTCGGTCTTTGCGGAATCGCGGAAGATATCGCTGATCCTGCCCT
>JBFHGI010000408.1:0-3055 GCA_041583175.1 Pseudorhodobacter sp.
CGCCTCGCTGGACGACATTCTGTTCGCCCTTACCGATCTGGGGCATGAGGTAGAAGGGGTGGAAAATCCCGCCGACACGTTGGGCGCGTTCCGCATCTGTCGGGTGATCGAGGCCGTGCAACACCCGAATGCCGACCGGTTGCGCCTGTGCCGCGTCGAAACCTATCCGGGTGGTCCCGGCACCGCCCCCGAAGAGGTGCAGGTTGTCTGCGGCGCGCCGAATGCCCGTACCGGCCTTGTCGGCGTCTTCGCCCCCGTTGGCACGCATGTCCCGGGCACCGGCGTCGATCTGAAGCCCGGCAACATCCGTGGCGTGGATAGCAACGGCATGCTGTGCTCGGAACGCGAATTGATGCTGTCGGACGATCACGACGGTATCATCGACCTGCCCGAAGACGCCCCGTTGGGCGAGCGGTTCATCGACTACCGCGGCGTGAATGACCCGATGATCTACGTCAAAATCACTCCCAACCGCCCGGATGGGCTTGGCGTGCGGGGTCTTGCGCGCGACTTGGCAGCGCGGGGTCTGGGCAAGCTCAAAGCTCTCGACATTCCAGAAATTACTGGCAGTTTCCCCTGCCCCATCACCGTTCAGATCGACGACGGGCTGAAAGTCAAAGCCGCGCCGCATTTCACTGGCCGCCTGATCCGTGGCGTCAAGAACGGCCCCTCGCCGAAATGGATGCAAGCCCGTTTGCGCGCCATCGGTCTGCGCCCTATCTCGACGCTGGTCGATATTACCAACTATTTCACCATGGGCCTCAACCGCCCTTTGCATGTGTTTGACGCAGCCAAAGTTGTCGGCAACCTGCACATCCGCCCCGCGAAGGAAGGTGAAAACCTTTTGGCGCTGGATGGTAAAACCTATGCCCTGCGCCCCGGCCAGATGGTCATCGCCGATGACAACGGCCCCGAATCCCTTGCAGGCATCATGGGGGGCGAACATTCCGGCTGCACCGAGGAAACCACCGATGTTTTCCTCGAATCCGCCTATTGGGACCCGATCACCATCGCCACCACGGGCCGCGCGCTGAAAATCAACTCCGACGCCCGCTACCGCTTTGAACGCGGCGTAGACCCGGCCTTCACCCTTCCGGGCCTGCATCTGGCGACGCAGATGATCCTGGATCTCTGCGGTGGCGAAGCTTCCGAGATCACGACAGACGGTGCCGCTATCGACACCACCCGCCAGTACAAGTTTGACGCGGCGCGCACCGGCTCCCTCGTCGGGATGGAGATTTCGGAATCCACCCAGCGCCAGACCCTGACCGCATTGGGCTTCACCCTGAGCGGCAATATGGCGACGCCCCCAACATGGCGCCCCGATGTGCAGGGAGAGGCCGATCTGGTCGAGGAAATCGCCCGCGTTGCCTCGCTATCGAAACTGGTAGGCAAGCCGCTGCCCCGCACACAAGCCGGTGTTCCGGCCCCGATCCTGACTGCCGCGCAAATCCGCGAACGCGCGGCGCGGCGCACCTTGGCAGCGCTCGGCTACAATGAATGCGTCACCTACAGCTTCATTGATCACACATCGGCCAGCCTTTTTGGCGGCGGCAGTGATGCCGTGCGCGTGGAAAACCCGATTTCGTCCGAGATGTCGCATCTGCGCCCCGATCTGCTGCCCGGCCTGCTGCGCGCCGCTGCCCGCAATCAGGCGCGCGGCTTCATGGATATCCAACTGGCCGAAGTTGGGCCCGCCTTTAGCGGCGGTGAACCGGGGGAACAGCACGGTCAGGCTGCTGGCATCCTTGTCGGCCATATCGCGCCGCGCGATCCCTACGGCTCCCGCCGTCCGGTGGATATTTATGATGCCAAAGCCGATGCCGAAGCGGTGCTTGCAGCCCTTGGCGCGCCGGCCCGCGCCCAGATAAATCGCAAGGTGCCTGCATGGTTCCACCCGGGCCGCGCCGGTACGATTGCCCTTGGCCCGAATACCCTTGCCACCTATGGCGAAGTTCACCCCAAAATCGTGGCCGAGATGGACCTGAAAGGCCCCGTCATGGCCTTCACCGTTTATCCCGCCAATGTGCCCCAGCCAAAGACCAAAACCACCACCCGCCCGGCGCTTGCCCTCAGCGGGTTGCAGGCAGTGGAGCGCGATTTCGCCTTTGTCGTGGATGCGGGGGTCGAGGCCCTGACAGCGCTGAATGCGGCACAAGGGGCGGACAAGACTTTGATCGACTCTGTGCGCCTGTTTGACCAGTTCACCGGAGAGAAGGCCGAGGCCCAGATGGGCGCAGGCAAGAAATCCATCGCTCTGACCGTGCGCTTGCAACCGACAACCGCCACGCTGACCGACAAAGACATCGAAGCCGTTTCGGCCAAGATCATCGAAAAGGTCAGTAAAGCCACTGGCGGCACATTGCGCGGCTAAAACCTGTGGGGCGGCACGACGCCGCCCCGATTCCCTCTCAAGGTTTGCGCCATTCATATAAGGCGTCCGCTGTCTGTTCCTCGTTTGACGCCCCATCCGTTTCCCTAATCTTGCGAAACCCTTGCGCTTCGTAAAAGCCGATGGCGCGGCCGTTGCGCTGAAAGACCCAGAGGCGCAAGGCGTCATGCCGCGCCTTCGCCTTGTCCAGAAGCACCTTGCCGATGCTTTGCCCGACATGGCTAGGCCGGAGGTAAAGATGCTCCACCCAGCCTTCCTTGAAAGCGCAGAAGCCAACGATTCCGGCTCCGTCTTCCGCAACCCAAACCTCGCATTCCGCAAAGACACGGTTCCGGTAGAAGTTCTGATCGGCTTCCAAAGAATGAAGCCGCGGCAGGTAGGGCAGGAAATGCCGCCGCGACTCGCGCGCGATGGACGCAAGTGTCCCGGCATCCGAAACATCCGCCTGCCGGTAAGTTACGCCGGTGTTGGCCATCCCTAGCGACCTCCAAGCCTGTTTTGCAGTCACAGCCACTCTATCGACCAAGGCGCGCCAGTCCAGTTTGCAAAACCATCGCCCTTGATCGGCCTCCTGCACCCTCAAACCGCATTACCGCCCGAGGGGTAGCTATCGCGGCCCTGCTCGCCTACCCTCGGTTGGCGTCTTGCAGTCAGCGCGCGTTA
>JBFHGI010000409.1:0-3021 GCA_041583175.1 Pseudorhodobacter sp.
ACGCGCCCACCGGCTGCGGCAGAGTGACTCAACCGCTTGGTGTGGCGTGTTTTTGCTGCGGTTATATGATAGCTTCGGCCCATGCAAACCGTCCCCGCCCTCGATCTTTCCGCCATCCCTGCCGCGCAACGCGCGGCGGTTCTGGCGTTGATGGAAAAGGTGGCGGCACTCACGGAAATCACCCAGCGGCAAGAGCACCTGATTGCCGAACTGAACCATGCCCTGCATGGCAAACGGTCGGAAAAGCTGACCGAGGATGAACGGCAACTAGCCTTTGAGGATCTGTCCATCGCGCTGGCAGAGGTCGAGGTGCAGAAGGAACATCTGGCCGTAAAGGCAGGTGATAGGACAGCAACCAAGCCTGCCCCGAAGCGGACCATCGGCAACCTTCCCGCGGCGCTTCCGCGCATTGAAGAGGTCATAGAGCCCGACAGCCTGATCTGCCCTTGCGGCTGCGGCGTCATGCACAAGATCGGCGAAGATCGCAGCGAGCGGCTGGACATCGTTCCCGCCCAGTTGCGCGTCATCGTCACCATTCGCCCGAAATATGCCTGCCGGATCTGCACCGACGGGGTGACCCAGGCACCGGCACCGTCTCATCTAATCATGGGTGGGCTGCCGACAGAGGCCGCCATCGCCCATGTGCTGGTCAGCAAATATGCCGACCATCTGCCGCTGTATCGCCAGAACCAGATCCTGGCACGCGCCGGTCTCGATCTGCACCGTGCCGTGCTGGCCGATTGGGTCGGCAAGGCCGCGTTCCACCTCAAGCCGGTTGTCGACCGGTTGACGGAGCACCTGAAACAGTCCGGCAAGCTGTTCATGGACGAGACGACGGCCCCGGTGCTGGACCCGGGGCGTGGCAAAACCAAAACCGGCTATCTTTGGGCACTGGCCCGCGATGATCGAGCTTGGGGCGGCGAGGATCCGCCCGGGGTGGTCTACTTTTATGCCCCCGGTCGGGCGGGGGAGAATGCCGAAACTTTCCTCAACGGCTTCGACGGCATCCTGCAGATCGACGGTTACACCGGCTATAATCGGTTGGCCAAACCGTCGCGCAGGGGTGGTGCGCCCATTCGGGTCGCCCATTGCTGGGCGCATGCGCGCCGCAAGCTCAAAGAAGTCTTCGACCGCGACGGGTCAGAGATCGCCGCCGAGGGGCTGCGGCGCATCGCCGAGTTTTATGCCGTCGAGGCCGACATCCGCGGCGTCTCGCCCGGCCAGCGCCTCTCAGCCCGTCGGGCCCGCACCGCGCCCTTGGTGGCAGACTTCGGCGGCTGGCTTCAGGCGCAACGCCGCAAGATATCCGCCAAATCCCGGCTGGGAGAAAAGCTCGCCTACATCCATAACCACTGGGACGGACTGCAAACCTTCCTGACCGACGGGCGCGTGGAGATCGACAGCAACAGGGTCGAAAATTTGATCCGCCCAATAGCCTTAAATCGTAAAAATGCGCTCTTTGCCGGTCACGATGAAGGCGGCATCGCTTGGGGCCGCATCGCCTCCCTGATCGAAACCTGCAAGATCAATGGCATCGAGCCCTTCGCCTACTTGAAGGCAACCCTGACCGCGATCGCCAATGGCCATCCTCAAAGCCGCATCGACGATCTGCTGCCATGGAACTTCAGGCCGTCAAGCTGAGTTGAACGTGCTGCCCAGCGACCGCTTACGGAACGTGTCTCGTTGGAACGGGAGTCTCTGCTACATCGCATTACTGGACCCGTAAGACCACGGCGCTTGGTCTCGACCTGCTGATGCGATAGCGCAAGATGATCCTGAATGCGATCCGCGTCCACTTCGCCGAGTTGGGGGCCGTCGCCAACAAGGCCGTCCGTACTGCATGGGCACTGCTCACGAAAGGAGAAAACTACAAGACCACGCCGGCCATCTGAACGAAGGAGGGACAAGCAGCACCCGACATCGCCGCGATGAGATGCAAGGGTAGAAGGGGCTGATGATGATCGAAAGGGACCGCAGCCGGACAACCCCGAGGTAGTGTCTAGGCTTCAAAGCTCGTTTGTCTGATTGGGACACGGTACGCGGACTTCAGCTCCTGCCCTGGCAGGGCATTGCATTGCAATGACCCGAGAGAGAGGACCAGCGGTTATATGTACTCCGCATATAGGCCTATCACATGACCAAAACCCGGTACGATCAGAGTCAGTTCAATCTTTGCAAAGCAAGGGTGTCCACACTTGACACCACTTAGGGACTGGGTTGGCGAGCACGGCCGACTGCTCAAATATCCGATGCTTTGCGAGGGTTTGTCGCGCGTTGCGATGGTTTCAGTCGAGCCGGGCGTCCCGCAGGCGATAGTCCCGGATCAACCTGTTGGAACTGTTGATCTACGTGCGACGTTTGCCGATCTTTGTGGGCTGAAGGTCGAACCTTGCGGCGGCACATCGCTGCGTGATGTCATGACAAGCGGCAACCGCGACTTCGCTTTGGATAAAGATAAGGTGGATGCTAAGCGCAGCGTGGTCGACCTTGATTTGCGCAACGTACGCAGCCACTGCTACAGAAAGTCGATTGATCTTTTCGCCGACACGGGCGAGTTTTACGATATGCACGAAGATCCCGACAAAATGTACAATTTGTTTGACGATCCAACGCGTGTCGCAATTCGCGACGAACATATCGATATAGTCCGCAGCCTTCCTGACACGATCATTTCAGCCGCTACTCGGGTTGGATGGCATACGATTATTCAATGATCTGCTTGTTACGTTTATGCAGTCAAGTTGCGCGTACTGCAAAAGGGCTAACCGAGACACCTTTCGACGCAACGGCCTTATTTTCCCTTCTTTCCTAGTGTTACTGACAGCCGGCGGGATGCATCCGCCAAATGCAACTTCATTGCCGCATATGCGGCGGTAGGGTCTTGCTGTATGATCGCATCGGCGATGCTGGTGTGAAGGGGGATTGAGGTGCTGTTTTGTTTTGCATTCGGATTGGTGATCCGAATACTCAGCAAAAGGCCTGCAAAAATAGCACTTTCCAAGGCATCAAGGTACTGGTTAT
>JBFHGI010000410.1:0-3001 GCA_041583175.1 Pseudorhodobacter sp.
AACGCTGGCGCTGGGCTCTGTTGGGGGCCTGATCGGGCACCTTCTTGGCCTGCCGCTGGGCTATCTGCTTGGCTCGTTGATCGTCGTGGCCCTGTGCTCGGTGATGGGCTGGCGGATTTTGGGGCAACCTGTCCACCTGCCGCAACCTTTGCGCATGTGCTTCATTCCGATCGTAGGCGTTGGCATCGGGGGCGCGTTCAGCCCCGCGTTGCTGCAAGAGGCGACGGGCTGGTGGCCCAGCGTGCTTGGGCTTATCGTGTTTATCCCCTTGGCGCATTACACAAGCTACCGCATCTACCGCGCCGGTGGGTTGACGCCCATGACCGCCTATTTCGGTGCCGTTCCCGGTGGCTTGATCGAAAGCGTTTTGATGGGCGAGGAAGCGGGTGCCGATGTTGCCTTGCTAACCCTTATCCAGTTCCTGCGGCTGATCCTGACCATCGTTTCGGTCCCGCTGATGTTTCTTGCACTGACGGGCCATGCCGTCGGCTCCTCGGCTGGCGTGGCGATGACGGGGGCCGAGAACCCGTTGGAGATGCTGGATATTCTCGTGCTTCTGGTTGCGGCTGTGGGGGGGTATTTCCTTGGCCGTATCCTGCAGTTTCCAGCGGCGATCCTCACCGGCCCGCTCGCTGCCTCGGCCGTGGCGCATCTGGCAGGGTTTACCGATGCCGTGCCACCTGCATGGTCCATCAGCATGACCCAGATTGTCGTCGGAACCGGCCTTGGTGCGCGATTTGCAGGGATGGGTTTTGCGATGATGCGCAAAGGCTTTGGCCTCGCAGTCATGTCGGTAGGCGCCTCCTTGGGGCTGGCCTTCGCCTTTGCCGAGTTGCTGCATTTGGCCGTCGATATGCCGATTGCGGCTGTCTTTCTGGCCTTTGCCCCCGGCGGCGTCACGGAAATGAGCTTGATCGCGCTAAGCCTGCATATCAGCGTGGTCTTTGTTGCGCTGCACCATGTCGTGCGGATTGTGCTGGCCGTTGGTCTGGCACGGTTTTTCGTGGGGCGCGTGCCGAAGGGATAGGCCTTGGGGCTACAATTCTTCCACCATCACCACGCCCGACATTGCTTTGAGCGCACCCTTGACCTGCGGGCTGACGGGGTATTCGCTGGGTAGGTCCAGATCAATCTCTTGCCCCGTGGCAGCGTCCGGCACGCAGATCGTCACCGCCGCGCGGTTGCGCCCGCCATCCTTGGCCACACGCGCCAGAAGCGCCGCAACCGAGGCCGCCGCATCCGTCTTGTCGATATGGATACGAATGGCCGAACCGCCCGCCTCGGCGGCCACACTGTCAATCGGTTGCGCCCCGCGGGCCAGCAGCTTCAGCGTTTCGCCTTCCAACGTCGCCTCCACCGTCAGCACCACATTCATACCCGGCTCCAGCACATCGCGGGCCGCTTCCAGCGTGTCGGAGAACACCGTAACTTCGTAAAGCCCTGTCGGATCAGACAGTTGCACAAAGGCAAAGCGGTTGCCCCGCGCCGATTTGCGCTCTTGCTTGGAGGAAACGGAACCCGCGATCTTGGCCACCATCGCGCCGCCCTCGGCCCGCGCGGTAATTTCTGCCAGCGTCGAGACCCCCTTGCGCTTCAGCGGCACCATATAGTCATCCAGGGGATGCCCGGACAGATAAAAGCCGATGGCCTTGTGTTCCTCGGTCAACCGTTCCACCGGCAACCAGTCATCGCGCGAGCCAAGCCGCGGCTCCGGCACATCCTCGCCCGCCTCACCGAACAAGCTGACCTGATTGGAGTTTTTCGCCTCATGGATCGCGGCGGAATAGGCGGCAAGCCCGTCCAGCGCATCAAATACCCGCGCCCGATTGCGGTCGAGGTTGTCGAAGGCCCCCGCACGGGCCAGCATTTCCAAGGGTCGCTTCCCAACCCGCTTCAGATCCACGCGCCGCGCGAAATCAAACAGGGTGGCAAAGGGTTTTTCACCTTGCTCAGTCACCCGCGCTGCAACGATCATCTTCATCGCCTCCACGCCCACGTTTTTCAACGCGCCCAGCGCATAGACCAGCGCCCCATCCCGCACCGTAAACGTCGCAAGCGAGGCGTTGACACAAGGCGCAATGGTCTTGATGCCAAGCTTGTCCACCTCGCGCTTGTACACCGCCAGCTTGTCGGTCAGGTGAATATCGCAGTTCATCACACCGGCCATGAATTCGACGGGATAATTCGCCTTCAGGTAACCGGTCTGGTAAGACACCACCGCATAGGCCGCCGCGTGGGATTTGTTGAAACCATAGTTCGCGAATTTCTCCAGCAGGTCGAAAACCTCCCCTGCCTTTTTCGCATCGACGTTATGGGTTTTCTTGGCACCTTCGATAAACTTCGGGCGCTCCTTGGCCATCTCTTCGGCGATCTTCTTACCCATCGCGCGGCGCAGCAGGTCCGCGCCGCCAAGCGAGTATCCCGCCATGACCTGCGCGATCTGCATAACCTGTTCTTGGTAAACGATAATCCCTTGGGTCTCGGCCAGCAGGTGGTCGATCGTCGGATGCACCGATTCAATCTCTTTCAGGCCGTTTTTCACCTCACAATAGGTCGGAATATTCTCCATCGGGCCGGGGCGATACAGTGCCACCAGCGCCACGATATCCTCGATACAGGTCGGCTTCATGCGCCGCAGCGCGTCCATCATGCCGCTGGATTCCACCTGAAACACGGCGACCGTTTTGGCCGCGGCGTAAAGCTGGTAGGTTTTTTCGTCGTCGAGCGGGATAAGCGAGATGTCGATCTCAATCCCCCGCAGACGCAACAGATCCAAGGCGGATTGAATGACCGTCAGCGTTTTCAGGCCCAGAAAGTCGAACTTCACCAGACCCGCCGCCTCCACCCATTTCATGTTGAACTGGGTCGCGGGCATGTCGGATTTCGGGTCTTGGTACAGCGGCACCAATTCGTCCAGCGGGCGATCGCCAATCACCACCCCTGCCGCGTGGGTCGAGGCGTTGCGCAACAGCCCCTCAACCTGCTGGCCGTAATTGAGCAG
>JBFHGI010000411.1:0-2990 GCA_041583175.1 Pseudorhodobacter sp.
CGCATATCCATGACACTTTGCGCGGGCTGAACCCCGAGACCACGCTGGTCATCGTGGCCTCCAAGACCTTTACCACGATCGAGACCATGACCAATGCCGAGACCGCGCGGGACTGGATGGCGGGCAAGGTTGCCGATCCCGCAAACCAATTCGCGGCGGTTTCCACTTCGGCAGACCGGACAGCGGCTTTTGGCATTGATGCTTCTCGCGTTTTTGGTTTCGATGATTGGGTCGGTGGGCGTTATTCCATGTGGGGGCCGATTGGCCTGTCATTGATGCTGGCCATTGGTCCTGCGGGGGTTGACAGATTCTTGGCGGGGGGCGCGGATATGGATGCGCATTTCCGTAACGCGGCACCCGCACATAACCTGCCGGTTTTGGTGGCTTTGGTGGGCATCTGGCACAACCAGATTTGCGGCTATACCACCCGCGCGGTGCTGCCCTATGACCAGCGACTGCTGCGTCTGCCTGCCTATCTTCAGCAGTTGGAAATGGAAAGTAACGGCAAGCGCGTGTCGATGGATGGCAGCGATCTGGAGGAACATTCCGGCCCCGTGGTCTGGGGGGAGCCGGGCACCAATGGTCAGCACGCGTTCTACCAGTTGATCCATCAAGGCACGCGCGTCGTGCCCTGCGAATTTATCGTGGCCCGCCAAGGGCATGAGCCTGATCTGGCGCATCAGCATCTGTTGCTGGTCGCCAATTGCCTTGCGCAATCCGAGGCGCTGATGCGGGGCCGGTCCTTGGCTGAAGCGACAGAGATCATGGCCGCGAAGGGCCTGACGGGGGCCGAGTTGGAACGCCAAGCCCGCCACCGTGTTTTCCCCGGCAACCGCCCCTCGACCACTTTGGCCATTCCGCAGCTGACGCCGTTTACCCTTGGTCAGATCATTGCACTCTATGAACATCGGGTCTTTGTCGAAGGGGTGATCCTTGGGCTGAACTCCTTTGATCAATGGGGGGTAGAACTGGGCAAGGAACTGGCAGTTGCCTTGCAGCCGATCCTTGAAGGCCGTGCCTCGGTCGAGGAGAAAGACGCCTCTACCAAACTTCTGGTGGATTACCTGACATCTGCGCCGAGTGCCTGACGGATAAGTGATAACCTTTCGCGCAGCGCCTCCCAGGTGGGGGACTCCTGCAGGCGCGCGCGCAGGTTTTGCACGAAGGCTCTGCGCTATGAGCAGACGGTCGAGGAGGACTCTGGCGCCTGTAATTGAATGATATCAGCGCTTTGAAAGCCGTTCTTTAAGCGAGAGTTGTTTTCAGGAAATCAGGACTGCCTCGGAAACAGAGAGTGACGGGTTCTGGAAAAGCCCTGCAAGGGGGGGGCGGTTTCTTTTGCACGCAATAGAAACGCTCCGCGCAGGCACAGGCGTCGCGGCCCCTGCGTGAATGCAAGATTCAAGGCAACAGGGCCGCGATGTTTCTATGGGGTCAGGTGAAAGCCCGCCCCCGTGATCGGATTATGGCAAGGCCGCGATCGCGATGACTTCGACCTTATAAGCCGGTGCGGCGAGTTTCGATTCTCCGGTTGCGCGGCCGGGTGTGTGGCCTTGTGGAACCCAAGCGTCCCAAACGGCATTCATTTCCGCGAAATCGGCCATGTCAGCCAACCAGATCTGGACCGAGAGCAGACGGGTCTTGTCAGTGCCTGCGGCGGCGAGGATACGGTCCACCTCTGCCAGACAATCCTGGGTTTGCTGGGTCACGGAGGCGTCTGGGGTGCCGACCTGTCCGGCCAGATAAACGGTGCCGTTATGGATGACGGCTTCGCTCATACGTTTGCCGATGCCGATGCGGGTAATCTCTGCCATGGGATGCTCCTGTATCATGGAATGCCCCTGACTATCGCGCGGAGCGCAGCAAGAAAAGAGGCGACTTGTCAGGAGAGTGGAGCGGGTGAAGGGAATCGAACCCTCGTATTCAGCTTGGGAAGCTGCTGCTCTACCATTGAGCTACACCCGCGTCTGGATGGTCAAATAGGCCAGCCGCGCGCCGCCGTCAAGCGGGTTGCGCGGCTGGTTCTGCAAGCGCGGTTCAGGGGATGGTGATTTCCACGCGTTCACCTGCGACGACCGTCGCCGTGCCTTCGGACATCACGCCATCACGATCCGCCACAACGACATAATCGCCAGCAGGTAGCGTGGATTGTGCGGTCTCACCGTAATCATAACGGACGGATTTGCGGTTGCCTTGAATATCCTTCTTGGCACTGAACATCTCGATCACCTTGGCACCGGGCGCCGAAACCGCCAGAACACCCGCATTCAAAACAATCCGCACTTCCACCCGTTCATTGGGTTTTACAGAAAAGGCGATTTCGGCATCGGCTTCCTCTTTGTCACCAACGGCAACATAATCCCCGGGCGAGAGGGTGAAGCTCTGTGCCGCACCATAGCCACCCGTCACGAGCGTGCGGCTGCCGTCCATATTCTGTTTTGCCTCGAATATCTCGATGGATTGCCCGACATCTTCCATAATCATATCGGCAGTATAATAGGTGTCGATCACGGCAAGTCCCGTGGCGACGATAACCTCCATCGATTGTTCCCGGCCTGCTTCCACAACCGCCACGGCCTTGGCCGAGGCTGTGCCCATCCGCACCTCTACCTCATATTCGCCAACGGGCAGCAGACGTGTAGAAAGACCGTAATGACCTGTCTCAATGCCGCCACTGCCGCGGATATCCACAGGCGTGCCGTCCACAGGCGTGCCGCCGGCTTCGGTGACGGGGCGCACGGTCAGAAAACCCGCATCGAGGATCACTTCTGGCTGCGCTAGGGCTTCGGCGGTGATGTCGATTTCCAGACTGGCGCTGGCCTGATCTTTGGTGACGACCAGAAGGTAGTGGCCGGGCTCGACAAAGCGCGGTTCGGTGTCATAGGTGCCACTGACCAGTTCGCCGCGTGTGCCGTTCGTGAAGGTAAACAGCTCGACCGAGGGGCTGATTTCGGCAGCCACATCCGGCCCGCCCGCCACAAGCCGCACAA
>JBFHGI010000412.1:0-2980 GCA_041583175.1 Pseudorhodobacter sp.
CGGCACAGATTGGCGAGCGCGTTGCCGGTGCGCTCGAGGACGTCCACCTCACAGGCATGGACAAGCGCATGCCGGACGAGCTGTCCGGCGGTCAGCGGCAGCGCGTCGCAGTGGCGCGGGCGCTGATCAACCGACCGAAGTTGCTGCTCCTCGATGAACCACTTGCGGCACTCGACGCCAAGTTGAAGGAACGCGTTCAGCTCGAGCTGATCAATCTGCAGAAGGAGCTCGGCATCGCTTTTGTTTACGTGACGCACGACCAAAGCGAGGCACTGGCACTGTCCGACCGCATTGCGGTCATGAACGAGGGCCGTGTCGAGCAGGTCGACGCGCCGTCGCGAATCTACGGTTACCCGCGCAACCGATTCGTGGCCGACTTTATCGGCCAGTGCAACTTGCTGGAGGGCGAAACGGTCGGCCGGGATGGTGCGTTCATGACCGTGTCACTTGCCAACATCGGCGACGTGCGCCTGGCGTTGCCGGAGAACTTGATCGCGGGCCAACATGGCGTTCTGGCGCTGCGGCCCGAACAGGTCGCGCTCGGCCCTTCGCTACCCGATGACAACGCCATGAACCGGTTTGCCGGCCAGGTGCGCGATTTTCTCTATCTCGGTAAGCAACTGTAACGACAGCAACCACAGCGGCAAACCGACGATGATAGCGGCAACAACGAGCGGCAGCCAAATCTTCCAGCCGAGCAATATCGTCCCAATTGCAACGAACACAGCCCCTGCGACAATCTGATTAACATCACCTGACAGTTTGTCGGGTACAGCCGCGCGGTCAAACAGGCTTTTGTATAGCACCCCAAAACCAATCACCGCTATCGGCGTCAAGATTGTCGTCGCGGTAGTGACCACAAGGAAGCGATCCACTGACAAATAGTGCGGCGGCAGCTTTCTATAGCTAAGGTTCTGCGGCTCGCCCAAATTATACCCCACTCGCCGGAATCCCCGACCGCTGCACCGGTCGCGGCGCAGTCAAATCCTTCCAGGTACTCAAGGCCCGGTTCACCGCCCCGTTCGGCTCTCGCGCCACAAACGCGCCATGGCCTTCTTCCGTGCGGATGTCTCCATCATGCACAGCCACTTTCCCGCGCGTCAGTGTGAACCGAGGCAAGCCCTTCACAGCTTTCCCCTCAAACACATTGTAATCAATGGAAGATTGCTGATCAGCCGCCCCGATCACCTTTTCCTTTTCCGGGTCCCAAACCACCAGATCAGCGTCAGACCCAACAGCCACCGCGCCCTTTTTCGGATACATCCCAAAGATTTTCGCCACATTGGTCGAGGTCACTGCGACAAATTCATTCATCGTTATCCGACCCGTGTTCACACCGTAAGTCCATAGCATCGGCATCCGGTCCTCAAGCCCGCCTGTGCCATTTGGGATCTTGGTAAAATCCCCCACCCCAAAACGCTTCTGCTCGGTCGTGAACGCACAATGATCCGTGGCCACAACCGAAAGTGACCCCGCCGACAGCCCCGCCCAGAGGCTATCCTGATGCGCCTTATTGCGGAACGGCGGCGACATGACGCGCCGCGCTGCATGGTCCCAATCGGGGTTGAAATACTCGGATTCGTCCAGCGTCAGATGCTGGATCAGCGGCTCGCCCCAGACCCGCTTGCCTTGCTGGCGTGCGCGCCGGATGGCCACATGGCTATCTTCGCAAGACGTATGCACCACATACAAGGGCGCCCCCGCCATATCGGCAATCATGATCGCGCGGTTGGTGGCCTCTCCTTCGACCTGCGGCGGGCGGGAATAGGCATGCGCCTCTGGTCCAGTATTCCCCGCCGCCAACAGCTTCGACGACAGCTCCGCCACCACATCGCCATTCTCGGCATGCACCATCGCGATTGCGCCCAGATCGCGCACCCGCTGGAAGCTTGAATAAAGCTCGTCATCATTCACCATCAACGCGCCCTTATAGGCAAGGAAATGCTTGAAGCTGGTAATGCCCTTGTCCACGACCTTCGCCATGTCATCAAAGACCTTCTCCCCCCACCAGGTAATCGCCATATGGTAGGAATAGTCGCAATTCGCGCGGCCCGATTTGTTGTGCCACATATCCAAAGCATCCAACAAACCCTGCCCCGGTGACGGCAGCGCAAAGTCGATCACCATCGTTGTGCCGCCGGCAAGCGCCGCCCGCGTGCCACTCTCGAAATCATCCGAGGAATAGGTTCCCATGAACGGCATTTCCAGATGCGTATGCGGATCAATCCCGCCGGGCATGACATAGCACCCCGTGGCATCCAGAACCTTATCGCCCGACAACCCCGGCCCGATCGCCGCGATCTTGCCGCCCTCAATCAGCACATCCGCCTTATAAGTCAGATCATGCGTCACAACTGTGCCGTTCTTGATAACCGTGCTCATCGCGCCATCTCCCGTTTCATCGTCAAAGGCTCCCGCCCCATTCATCTGGTCTCAAATATCCTCGGGGGGTCCGGGGGGCAGAAAGCCCCCCGGCCTTTGCCCTAGCGGCAGCTCTCATAGACTTCCCCCGTCAAATCCCGCGCTTTCAGGATCATCGAAATCCCCACCTCCCGCGCCTTACCGCAAGCCGCTGCGAAATCAGGGAAATCATCTGTATACTCGATATCGAAGATGGGCTTTCCTGCCTTGGTATAGCTTTCAAACGCATCGCAGAAGTCCCATTTCCAGCAGCTTTCCGTTATCACGAAATCCAGATGTGCGGACAATCGCTCCGCAAGGTCCGGTGCGTTCTTTTGCCCGACCAGAAGGTCCATGCCATGTGCAATGTCAGCCAGTGCCGTGACATAGGAAACCGCATCCGCCTCGGTCAGATCAAATCCGCTGTCATTACTGTAGACATCGATGTTGTCTGGGCTGACGCCTTCGAAACCGGCATCCCTGCATTTTTGAAACCGCGCGGCCATCAAAGGCAAAACCGTCTCGTGATCGCGAATATCAATATAGCGCTCATCCGGCCAATCGGGCAAACCGCGCCCGA
>JBFHGI010000413.1:0-2972 GCA_041583175.1 Pseudorhodobacter sp.
GCCTCTGGCTCTATTACAAGCCCGACGGGCTGGTGACCTCCAACAACGACGAAAAAGGCCGCGACACCATTTTCGACCACCTTCCCGAAGACCTGCCGCGCGTGATGTCGGTCGGGCGGCTTGACCTCAACTCCGAGGGCCTCTTGCTTCTGACCAACGACGGCGGCCTCAAGCGGCAGCTCGAACTGCCCTCGACCGGCTGGCTGCGCAAATACCGTGTCCGCGTCAACGGCAACCCCACCGATCCCGATCTGGAACCCCTGCGCCGCGGCATCACCGTCGAGGGCGAGAAATTCCAACCCATGATCGTCATCCTTGACCGGATCCAAGGCGCGAATGCCTGGCTTACCGTCGGCCTGCGCGAAGGTAAGAACCGCGAAATACGCCGCGCCATGGCCGCGATCAACCTGACCGTGAACCGCTTGATCCGCGTCAGCTACGGCCCCTTCCGCCTTGGCGAGCTGCGCCCCGGTGAAGTGTCCGAAGTAAAAGGCCGCGTCTTGCGCGACCAACTGGGCCAACGCGAAACGCCCGAGGATGCCGTGGCCCCGAAGCCCCGCGCCAAAGGCCCGCGCATCGTGAAACCGGGGGCGAAACCCGCCCCACGCGTCGCAGCCGCCCCGGCAAATCCGGCCCCGCACAAGGGCCAGAAAACCGCTGCCGCAGCCCGCGCCACGCCTGCTCAAACCGGCAAGCCCGCCGCGAAATCCTGGGCCAAAAGCAGCACCAAGGCCACAGCCCCGCGCAATGCCGCCCCCGGTGTGCCTGCACGAGGCAAAGGCCCCGCCAAACCGGCAAATCGCCGCCCAAAAGGGGAATAAACCGCCGCTTTCCCCGCTTATCGCACTGGTATGCGGGGGCCGCGCTGCCTATAGTTAGGGCTTACAGATCGGTGTTGCCCATCGCGGCAGCAATGCACAGGCCGGCGTAAGACAGGGGCGATATATGAACTCGAATGGCTTGAAAACGGTCTCATTCTGCCTTTTGCTGGCATTGACCTTTTATGTGGCCGGTTTGGGGGCGATCTGATGGCACAGCGGTTTGGCGGCAAATTCAGCCCGACAGAACCCACAGGCACCGGCCCGACCACCGTCAAGACAGGTGGCGGGGCGACCCCGAACCCCTATAACGGCAAGCGCCGCACCAAAGCCGGATTCAAATCCAACCTGTTGTTTTTGCTTCCCGTTCCCTTTGTCTGGAACGCGTTTCAGGGCACGCCCGCCACGCTGGTCCTGTGGATGATCGGCGCGGCGCTGCTGCTGTTGGGGGCTTGGCTGACCCGCGAAGGCCTCTTCGCACAGGAAGCCTATGAGGCGCGCCGCGTCGCCCGCCGTCCCGCCCTGCCGCGCAAACTCGTCGCCGCGATTCTGATCGGCATCGGCCTTGGCCTCGGCACTTTGCTGGGGGGGCAAGGCTCGATCATTGCTGCGGCCATCGCCTCGCTTGGCGCATTCCTGCATCTGGGGGCGTTCGGCTTTGACCCTATGGCCGATAAAGGCACCGACGGCATCGACACGTTCCAGACCGACCGCGTTGCCAAGGCCGTCGACACAGCCGAAGCCCATCTGGCCGGCATGAAAGACGCCATCCTGCGCGCCCGTGACCGGCAGTTGGAAGGGCGGGTGGAGCGTTTTGCCGACACGGCCCGCGGCCTTTTCCGCACCGTTGAAGGCGACCCGCGGGATTTGACGGCGGCACGCAAATATCTTGGCGTCTATTTGCAGGGCGCGCGCGATGCGACGGTGAAATTCGTCGATCTCTATGCGCAGAACCGCGACCCTGCGATCCGCAAGGATTATGAGGCATTGCTGACCGACCTTGAAACCAATTTCGCCAGCCGCACCACGGCGCTTTTGTCTGATAATCACTCCGACCTGAATGTTGAAATAGAAGTCCTGCGGGAACGCTTGGCGTTTGAAAATCGTTAAACTGCGCCCAGCGCATGAAAAAGTGAGAGTATCCATGGCTGAAACCATCCAACAAAAAGCTGCTGCCACCTTGGCCGAAGTTGAAAAAGTGACCGCCGTTGTCTTGCCCGAACCGGGGCGCGAGTTGATCACACTCGAAGCCGCCCCCGCGCCGCAAGCCGCCGAGATCCAGAAGCGGATGGCCGAGATTGACATGGACAATACCCAATCCATCATCTCCTTCGGCTCCTCCGCGCAGGCCGAATTGCAGGTCATCAGTCAGGAAATGCTGGCCGATGTGAAGAACAAGGATGTTGGCCCGGCGGGCGACAGCCTGCGCTCCATGGTCAGCACCATTCGCGGCTTTTCGGTTTCGGAACTCGATGTGCGCCGCAAGCGGACATGGTGGGAAAAGCTGCTTGGCCGCGCTGCGCCCTTTGCCAATTTCGTGGCGAAATTCGAAGATGTGCAAGGCCAGATCGACAGCATCACCGAAACCCTGCTGGGGCATGAGCATACCTTGCTCAAAGACATCAAGTCGCTTGATGTGCTTTATGACAAAACACTGACCTTCTACGATGAACTCGCGCTTTACATCGCGGCGGGTGAGGCGAAGCTGAAAGAACTAGACGCCACCGACATTCCGGCCAAAGAGGCCGAGGTAAAGGCAGCGCCCGAAGATAAACAAGTCATGAAGGCACAGGAATTGCGTGACTTGCGCGCCGCCCGCGATGATCTGGAACGCCGTGTGCATGACCTGAAGCTGACCCGTCAGGTCACCATGCAATCCCTGCCCTCCATCCGGCTGGTACAGGAAAACGACAAGTCGCTGGTGACAAAGATCAACTCCACCCTCGTCAACACCGTGCCACTCTGGGAAACCCAGCTTGCCCAAGCCGTGACGATCCAGCGCTCGCGCGAGGCGGCGGAAAGCATCCGCGCGGCAAATGACCTGACCAATGAACTCCTGACCTCGAATGCCGAGAACCTGCAAGCCACCAACCGCATCGTGCGCACCGAAATGGAGCGTGGCGTGTTCGATATCGAAGCGGTGAAATCGGCCAA
>JBFHGI010000414.1:0-2963 GCA_041583175.1 Pseudorhodobacter sp.
CTTGCTTCGGGAGTCATGGCCGCAATCTTCCATATCGAGGGGGCCGAGGCGATTGATGCGGATCTGCACGCGCTCGACGTGCTGTATCAGGCGGGGCTCCGGTCCATCGGGCCGGTCTGGAGCCGCCCGACGATTTTCGGTCACGGTGTGCCCTTCCGCTTTCCCAGCAGTCCCGACACCGGCGACGGGTTGACAGAAGCCGGGTTGCGCTTGGTGAAACGCTGCAACCAGTTGGGCATCATGCTGGACCTGTCGCATCTGAACGAGGCCGGTTTCTGGGATGTGGCGCGGCTTTCGGACGCGCCTTTGGTGGCCACCCATTCCAACGCCCATGTCCTTTGCAAGCACAGCCGCAACCTGACCGACAAACAGCTTGCCGCGATTGCGGTGTCTGACGGCATGGTCGGGGTGAATTTTGCAGTGGCCTTCTTGCGCGAAGATGGCAAGATGCTGGCAGATGTGCCGCTGACGCAAATGCTGCGCCATATCGACCATCTGATCGAACAGGTCGGCGAAGACCGCGTGGGCCTTGGCTCTGACTATGATGGTGCTGTTGTGCCGGAAGAATTGACAAGTTGCGCAGGGCTTCCCGCGCTGCGCCTTGCCATGAAAGACCACGGTTATGGCGATGCATTGATCGCCAAGCTGTGTAACGAAAACTGGCTTCGGGTTTTAGAAAAAACTTGGGGGGCCTAAGGCCCCTGCCCTGATCCCGGTTACATGAACGATAACAGAGAGGTTTGTAAAATGAACGTTTGGACGAAAACACTTGCCGGGGCGACAATGGCTGTCGCGCTCAGCTTCACATCGATCGCCGCTATCGCCGAAACGCCTGCCAATATGCTGGTCGTCGCGAACCGGATTGATGACATCACGACGATGGACCCCGCGCAAAGCTTCGAATTTGCTGGCTCGGACGTGAACCAGAATATCTATAGCAAACTGGTGAATTTCGATCCGCTGGATTACGACAAGGGCTATGTGCCCGATCTTGCGGAAAGCTGGGAAGTGTCCGAAGACGGCAAATCCATCACTTTCACCATGCGCGAAGGGGTGAAATTCCAGTCGGGCAATCCGGTCACCGCGAAAGATGCAGAATGGTCGCTCCACCGCGCTGTGATCCTGAACAAGACGCCTGCGTTCATCCTGACGCAATTCGGCTTCACGCCGGAAAACGTGGCAGAAACCATCAAGGCCGATGGCAACAAGCTGACCATCACGACAGACAAGCGCTATGCGACCTCTTTCGTGCTGAACTGCCTGACGGCGACCATCGGTTCGGTTGTCGATATGAAGCTGGCGATGGAGCATGAGGTTGACGGCGATCTGGGCAATGCCTGGCTGGCCACCAATTCGGCAGGCTCCGGCCCCTATAGTCTGGTAAGCTGGAAGCCGAATGAATCCGTGACCCTGCAATCCTTCCCGGATTATTACGGCGGCGCGCCCGCGATGGAACGCGTGATCGTACGCCATGTTGCCGAAAGCGCCAGCCAGCGCTTGCTGCTGGAGGCGGGTGATATTGACGTGGCGCGGAACCTGAACCCCGAAGACATTGCAGGCGTGCGCAATGCACCCGGCGTCAAGGTTCAGGAAGAGTTGAAGGGCCGCTTGATGTATCTGGGCCTGAACCAGACGCATCCGGTCTTGTCCAAGCCGCAAGTGCGGCAGGCATTCAAGTATCTAGTCGATTATGAAGGCATGCAGAACAGCTTCCTGAACGGCCAGTACACCACGCATCAGAACTTCCTGCCTGCGACCTATCTGGGGGCCTCGAACGAGAACCCGTTCAGCCTGAACATCGAAAAGGCCAAGGAATTGCTGGCCGAAGCCGGTGTGGAGAACCTGGAAATCGAAGTCGGCGTGCGGGAAGCGCAAGAGCGGATCGAGATTGCGCAAAGCTTCCAGAACACGGCCGCGCAGGCGGGTATCAAGGTGAACATCACCGTCGGTACCGGCAAGCAGATCCTTGACCGCTACCGTGCGCGCGAACTGGATATGTCACTAGAAGCATGGGGCCCGGATTATCCCGATCCGCAGACCAACGCCGGCACCTTTGCCTACAACCCCGATAACAGCTTCGAGGCACAGGGCACTGGTTATCTCGCATGGCGTCTGGCTTGGGATACCGATGGCTTGACCCCCTTGACCGAAGCCGCCGTGACCGAGGGTGACACCGAAAAGCGCATTGCGATGTATCAGGAAATCCAGGCGAAATTCCGTGAAACCTCGCCCTTCGTGATCATGTTCCAGCAAATTGAACAGGACGGCGTGCGCGACAATGTGATGAACTTCACAACCGGTCAGGCCATTACCTCGGCCGATTACAGCAAAGTCACGAAATAATGGCTTTGGCCGATGACAACGGGGGCGCGCGTGATCGCGCGTCCCTTCCCGGCTGGTTGACCGGAACGCTGAAGACACTTGGTTCCATCGCGGTGACGATGCTGGGGCTGGTCTTTATCACCTTCATCATCGGGCGGGTCATGCCGATTGACCCGGTGCTTGCGATTGTGGGCGAACGTGCCTCGCAATCCACCTATGACGCAGTTTATCAGCAGCTCGGGCTGGATAAGCCCGTGATCGTGCAATTCGGCTATTACGTCTGGGATGTGCTGCATGGCGATTTCGGCCAATCGCTGCTGAATGCGCGCCCCGTCGCCGAAGATATTGCACGGGTGTTTCCGGCGACGCTGGAACTGGCCACGCTGGGCGTGTTTTTCGGCATCGTGCTGGGTGTGCCTTTGGGCGTGGTTGCGGCGGTGCGCAAAGGATCGTGGATAGATCAGATCGCGCGGGTCGTGGCGCTGGTCGGGTATTCCATGCCGATTTTCTGGCTGGGGCTGATGGGCCTTCTGGTGTTTTACGGCATCTTGGGCTGGGTCGGCGGGCCGGGGCGCGTGGGCATTTTCTATGAAGATATCGTGCCGTCGGTGACGGGCATGATTCTGGTCGATTCTATTCTC
>JBFHGI010000415.1:0-2961 GCA_041583175.1 Pseudorhodobacter sp.
ACTGACCTCGACGCCATTGGCTTCCTGGGTCTGGCCTATGTTGAAGAAAACCGTGACCGTATCAAAGCGCTGGAAATCTCGTACAACGGTGGCGAGTGTGTAGCGCCTTCGACCGAGAACGCAGCGTCCGGCACCTACCAGCCGCTGACACGCCCGCTGTTCATGTATGTCAACAAAGCGCATTTGGATGAAAAGCCGAATGTTGAAGACTTTGCCAAGTTCTTCTTCGATCCGGAGCATGCTGTGGAACTGGTCGCTTCGACTGGCTACCTCGCGCTGCCGAAAGAGGCTTTCACTGCAGCCGAAGCAAAAATCGCTGCCCGCACCACCGGTTCGTTCTTTGATGGTGGCTCCAAGGTTGGTGTGACTGCTGCCGATCTGCTGAAAGCCAACTAAGGCTATCCACTCATTGCGGCGGGTCATTTGGCCCGCCGCATCCTCTGTTTCCGTCATGCGAGGTCGCCGTGCCTGACAATTCCATTCCCAGTTCAGCCGAGCTTATCAAAAGCGGTTTCGTCGCACGCCGCCGCCTGATTGCCCGCGCAATGCGGGTCTTCCTGTTTCTTTGTGCGGCGCTGTCGGTTTTTGTGACAACCGCCATCGTCTTTGTCCTCGTCCGAGATTCTTGGGATTTCTTTGTCAATGTCCCGATCTTCGATTTCCTCTTTGGAACGATGTGGACACCGGTATTCGCCAATCCGCAATTCGGTGTCTTGCCCTTGCTCGCCGCCACCTTGCAAACCGCTGCTCTGGCGATGATCATCGCCGTGCCATTCGGCTTGATCATGGCGATCTACCTAAGCGAATATGCAAAACCGGCCGTCCGTGAGACGATCAAACCAGCGCTGGAAATGCTGGAGGCGGTTCCGACCGTGGTCTACGGCTATTTCGCGCTTCTGGTGATGACACCCTTCCTGCAACAGTTCGTTCCGGGGCTGAAAGGCATCAACCTGCTTGTTCCCGGCATTATCCTTGGCATCATGATTCTGCCTTATGTGGTATCGGTCAGCGAAGATGCGATGCGCGCTGTGCCAAACAGCTTGCGCGAAGGCGGCTACGGGCTTGGCATGGCTAAGTGGCAGGTCGCCACCCGCATCGTTATCCCCGGCGCGTTCTCGGGCATTACCGCAGCCTTCATCCTAGGCATGTCGCGTGCGGTTGGTGAGACGATGGTGCTTGCCGTTGCCGCAGGGCAAAACCCCAACCTGACCTGGGACCCTCGAGAAGGGGCCGCCACGATCACCGCCTACATCGTGCAAATGAGCCTTGGTGACGTGGCCCACGGTTCCATCGCCTATCAATCCATCTTTGCCGTTGGCTTGGTGCTCTTCGTGATCACTTTGGGCTTCAACGTCATCGGCTTCTATCTGCGCCGCAAATTCCGCGAGGCTTATTGAAATGACGACCACCACCGAAGGAAATCTCGGCATTGCCGCGAAAACCAACCAGGCAGCGTTCGACGCCGTTCGCCGCGCCAAGCGGAAAGATATCGTCTTTGCCACGGGCGGGCTGATCGTCATGGCGATTGCGATGACACTGTTGCTGACCTTGATCGGCGATCTTGTCATTCGCGGTGCGGGCCGTATCGACCATGGCTTCATGTCAAGCTACCCCTCCCGCATTCCGGCGCGCGCTGGCATCCTTTCGGCTTGGGTCGGCTCTTTGCTCGTCATGCTGGTGACGGCATTTCTGGCAATTCCGATTGGCATTGGCGCGGGCCTTTATCTTGAGGAATATGCCCGCAAGGGTTGGCTCTCGAATTTCATCGAGATCAACGTCTCCAACCTCGCTGGCGTGCCCTCGATCATCTATGGCCTGCTTGCGCTGGGCTTGTTCGTCTATGGCTTCAACCTTGGTAAAACCATCCTTGTCGCTGGTATGACTCTAGCCCTTCTGATCTTGCCGATCGTTATCGTTTCAACCCGTGAAGCGGTGCGCGCGATCCCGAAGATCATCAAGGAAGGGGCCTACGGGCTTGGGGCCGACCAGTGGCAGGTGATGTGGAGCTATATCATCCCCGCCGCGCGTCCCGGTATCCTGACGGGTGCTATCGTCGGCCTCAGCCGTGCTATTGGTGAAACAGCGCCGATCATCACCATCGGCGCGCTGACCTTCATCGCCTTCTTGCCCCCCGCGCCGGTGACAAGTGAATTCCCCTTCATCTCTTTCGCTTGGCTTAACGACGGCTTCACCGTGCTGCCGATCCAGATGTTCAACTGGCTCTCGCGCCCCCAAGCAGAATTTCACATCGCTGCCGCGGCAACAGGTGTGGTCCTGATCGCCCTGACATTCACCCTTAACGGCGTCGCGATCTGGATCCGCTACCGACTGCGCCAAGGCTACAGGAACTGAATTATGATGGATGCCAACATGACACTCGACCAGAAATCGCCCGCCACAGCCGAAATAAAAACTCCGGCGGTCAAAGATGCCGATATGCCCGCTGCGATCAAACCTGCTGCGGAGCGCGGCGCCTTGCGTGCCCGGATTGAGGATTTCAGCTTCTACTACTCCAACGGGTTTCAGGCCATCAAACACGTTGATATGCCCATTCTCGACCGCAAGGTGACAGCAATTATCGGGCCATCGGGTTGCGGTAAATCTACCCTTCTGCGCAGCCTCAACCGAATGCACGATTTGTACCCGGGCAACCGCTACGAAGGCCGCGTCATTCTGGAGCCGGAGGGTGAAAACCTCATCGGGCCAGAGACTGACCCGGTGGTTGTGCGCTTGCGTGTGGGCATGGTGTTCCAGAAGCCAAACCCGTTTCCCAAGACCATCTATGAAAACGTGGCGGCTGGCCTGCGCGTGCGCGGCATCAAGAATCGTGCGGTGATTGATGAAACAGTGGAAAGCGCCTTGCGCCGTGCTGCAATCTGGGATGAGGTGAAGGACAAGCTACACGGTTCGGCCTACGATCTGTCGGGCGGCCAGCAGCAGCGTCTTTGCATCGCTCGCGCC
>JBFHGI010000416.1:0-2955 GCA_041583175.1 Pseudorhodobacter sp.
AAGTAGCGCCGCGATAGCCGATGGCAGAAGCGCCAAAAAGTCCACCCGCAAGCAGGCCCAGAATCGTCGCCCGGTTCAATATCTTTCCCGCAAGCCAACCCTCGGGCGGACGAGACAGCAAGAGAACGCCGACCAGACCGATCAGGATGGCAAGAATGCCGATGCCTGACACCGCTTCTGCCAGAAACACCGCCGAGAACAACGCGACCTGCATCGTTTCGGTTTTGGTGAAGGCAATCCCTACGGCAAAACTACGTTCAGAGAACAGGGCGACCGTGCAAAATGTGGCGATAATCTGCGCCACACCGCCTGCTGTTGCAAACGCCCAGAATACGGGCCCCAATCGCGGGATGTCATAGCCCCGAACAGCGACCAATGCCGCAATCCCGAAACAGGCCAAGGGCACAGCGAATAAAAACCGAGCGAACGTGGCCCCGCCGGTTGAAAGGCCAAGCCCCTTCAACTGCTTTTGCAACATAAAGCGGACCGTCTGCACTGCAGCAGCCGCTATCGTGGCGATCACCCAAAGCTCCATGCGCCCTGATGCCACGCGCCCTAAAGGCTGTCGAGTGGCCCTGTGCCCTTGGGACTGTAAAGCGGATGAGGCAACGGATCTTTTCCACGCAGAAAATGGGCTCGGAACACCGCAACATAGCTAGGATAGGCGTAGCCTTCATTGCCGGCAAGAAACTCCGCTTTCCGCTGGGCGTATAGCTTCGGTAAGCGATACCACGGCACGGATGGGTGGCAGTGATGCACTGAATGGAAATTGTTGTTCAAAAACAACAGCGATAGCGGCCCACGATCCTCGACAATCACCGTGCGGGCGCGTGCGACCTCATGCGCGCGATGCTCTAGAAAGGTACGGATTTTCAGGATGGCATGGCCCAGATAGGCAGCCAAAAGATAAGCCCAGATCGGCATTACAACAGCCCAAAGCCACAGGAAGACAGCAAGCAGTCCCAAAAAATGCGCCGCCCAAGCGCGCCGCACGCCCGGTGCATTGGAACGAAGCAACCGCGCCTCGGTGCGCAACCAAAGGGCGTTTCCGATGACCGGCCCCAGAACCATACGCCCCAGCAGGGTATTGTTGGCGCAAAACAAGAGCTGAACGGCGCGCGGCAGGCCCGCCCAAACCGCCGGATCAAAGAAATTGCTTTCGGGATCGTCGTAAGGGTCTGTCAAACTGGGGTCATTGTGATGCGCAAGATGTGTATCGCGAAAACGTCCGTAAGGGACCGTCAGCGTCAGGGCAGGCCCGACCAGCAGTTCATTCAACCATTTGAGGCGGAAAGGGTGGCCGTGCAGCGCTTCGTGCTGAAGCGAAGAAAACTGCGTAATCGCAACCCCTGTCAGGATAATTCCGAACACGGGATTTTCACTGTAAGCCAAAGTGGTTCCCAGCGCCCAAACCGCATAGGTGGCTGCTAACAGCAGCAAGGTTTGCCATTCAACCCGCGCGATGGGCATCCGGTCCGACATCTTTACCCCATCCGATCCGCGCCCAAAGCCGCTCATGCAGCAGATAGGCCACAAAACCCACGGCCATATTGGCGACGGCCAAACTACCCGCCAGCCCCACTGAACCGGTTACAATCCAGCCGATCACGATCATGCAAAGCAGGCCGAGGGCTTGCCAGACGATCGCTTTCACCAAACTGCGACAACGGGTTTCCATGAGGTCTCCTTTTAGGTTCAGAAAAGGATTAGCCCTGCGCCCCGCGTTGCGGTAGCCTAGATATACGCAATATTTCAGGAACAATGTTTAGTTCAGTCACCAATGCAGAATAAACGCACACGCGCTGAAGTTTTTCGCGACCGGCTGGAGGCTGGCATGGCCGCCAGTTCGATGTCGCAGGCACGATTGGCGCGGCTTGTAGGGGTAGACCGTTCCACCATCTCGCAGCTTTTGGCGGCAGGCAGCACGCGCTTGCCCAATGCCCAAGTGGCCGCTGAATGCGCCAGCGCCCTACACGTAAGCGCCGATTGGTTGCTTGGCCTGACAGACCGGCCGGAAATGGGGGCGGAGCTTCTGGCCGCTTCGCTCGCCATGACCGAAGCACCACGGGCCTTGGTGGATGAGCAGATCTTCAACTGGCACCGAGAGGCGGCAGGTTACAAAATCCGCCATGTACCTGCATCCCTGCCCGACATGCTGAAAACCAACGCCATGCTGCGGTGGGAATACGACCCGCATTTGGGCAAGAGCACCGATCAGGCCATCGGGGCGTCGCAAGACCGGCTTGATTGGATGCTCGCCGCGCGGTCCGACTATGAGATTGCCTTGCCGCTGCATGAATTGGCCGCCTTCACAGAGGCGAGCGGCTACTATCATGGCTTACCGCTGCAAACACGCTGCGCACAACTTGACCACCTGATTGCGCTGACAGATCAGCTTTACCCCTCGCTGCGGCTATATTTGTTTGACGCGCGGCGGGTGTATTCAGCCCCGATCACGATCTTTGGGCCACTGTTGGCGGTTATCTATCTCGGTCGGCATTACATCGCCTTCCGCGATTCCCTGCGGGTCGAAAGCCTGACCCAGCATTTCGACTGGCTGGTGAGAGAGGCATCTATCGGTGCGCGGGATGTAACAGCACATTTGCGTCAACTACGCGCCTCGCTTGATGTCAGCGCCTAGGATGTTCGGAAATTGGAACAATCGCGCGCAAACGCTGCAGAATGGCCTGCGGTTGTCACTTCAGATGTTCGTTTGGTGCAAGGGGTCATGCATGAGCGCTTGCGCTCACCGCATCCTTGCCAAGGTGTAACCGTTCCACTCCAGCACCTCACGGGCGGCGCGCAATCGATCCTCAGGCAAATCAGCATCACGGTTCAGGATGAAACCGAACCGACCGGAAGGCGTACCGACAACCAAGGTCCGATAGCCCACATCTGCCCAGATTACCCACCACGGCTCCCCGTCTGGTGCGGTAAATCGGCCCGGCCCGCTGG
>JBFHGI010000417.1:0-2953 GCA_041583175.1 Pseudorhodobacter sp.
ACAATGTCTTGCTTGCCCATCTGGATCAGTTCGGCACCATTACCGATGCAATGCGCCGAGGTAGAGCAGGCCGAGGTGATAGAATAGTTCACGCCCTTGATCTTGAACGGCGTGGCCAAGCAGGCGGAGTTGGTCGAGGACATGCAGCGCGTCACCATGAAGGGGCCCATCCGCTTGGGCGCACCTTTTTCGATCACGATATTATGCGCGGCAAAGAAGTTGGAGGTGGACGGCCCGCCCGACCCCATGATCAGGCCCGCGCGTTCGTTGGACACTTCGGCCTCGGTCAGGCCTGCATCGGCAATCGCCTGCTCCATCGCGATGAAGTTATAAGCCGCCCCCGGCCCCATGAAGCGCAGGTCGCGCTTGTCGATATGATCTTCCAGCGTGATCTGCGGCATGCCGTGGATCTGGCTGCGGAACCCATGTTCGGCATATTCCGGTGCGGCGACGATGCCGGATTTTCCGGCCCGCAGAGAGGCTTCGACCTCTGCCGCATTATTCCCGATGGACGAGACAATGCCGATACCTGTGATGACAACGCGGCGCATGGGCGCACTCCTTATTCTTGGAAATCTTGAAAGATCAGCTTTCGGACAGGGCGACTTTCATGTCTTTGACGATATAGATCACTTCGCCATCCGCTTCCACGATGCCATCGGCAACGCCCATCGTCAGGCGGCGGGTCTGGATCGCTTTGGTGAAGTCGACCTTATAGGTCAGCATCTTGCGGTCAGGGCGGACCATGCCTGTCAGCTTCACCTCGCCGACGCCAAGCGCATAGCCGCGCCCCTGCCAGCCGCGCCAGCCAAGGTTGAAGCCCGTGAGTTGCCACAACCCGTCAAGGCCAAGGCAACCGGGCATGATCGGATTGCCGGGGAAATGGCAGTCAAAGAACCAAAGTTCAGGGGTGATATCGAATTCAGCGACGATATGGCCTTTGCCATGTTGACCGCCGTCTGCCGATACGTCGGTAATGCGGTCCATCATCAGCATTGGCGGGGCTGGCAATTGTGCATTGCCGGGGCCAAACAATTCCCCTCGCGCGCATTTCAGCAAACCCTCTTTATCGAAACTCGATGGAAACTGCGCCATGAAGCAATGCCCTTCCCTAACTGCTCTTTTCTCCCCAATAACACCCAGACTTAAACACTGGCAAGGGCGGTGGCGGTTTGCCAGAGGCTGGAACATGCAATCGGGTTGAAAAACCTTGAGGCAAAGGCTTATATAGAGAGAAGCGAAGGAATGGATCCAACATGCTTGATCAGGCAACGAAGCGCGGGACGGAATGGCTGGCCAAAGGTGGCTTGCGGCCAACGCGTCAGCGAGTGGCGCTGGCCGGGCTTTTGGTAGGCGATGGCAAGAACCGCCATGTGACGGCGGAAAGCCTGTTTGCTGCTTCCTCGGATACGGGGGAGGGCGTAAGCCTTGCCACCGTATACAACACCCTGCGGGCCTTTTGCGAAGCGGGCCTGATGCAGGAAGTTGTGGTTGATGGCTCCAAAAGCTATTTCGATACGCGGATGGACGACCACCCGCATTTCTATTGGGAAGATAGCGCCGATCTGACCGATGCGCGCGCCGACCAGTTGGAGATTGCGCGCCTGCCCGATCTGCCACCGGGGACCGAGATTTCCAAAGTCGATGTTGTGATCCGCCTGCGCCGCAAGGGCTGATTTCGCCCGATGCGTGAGGCTGATCTATACGCCCCCCTCAAGACCTATCTTGAAAGTCAGGGCTATGAGGTGAAAGCCGAGATCGGTGATTGCGATATCATGGCGCGGCGTGGGGATGAGCCTGCGGTTATCGTTGAGATGAAGCTGACGTTTTCTCTGCAATTGGTGATGCAGGGTGTGGTGCGGCAGGGCATGTTTGACCATGTCTATCTGGCGGTGCCAGTCAGCAAAGGGTGGAAGCTGCGCTACCGTGACATCATCGCGCTATGTCGTCGCCTGTCATTGGGCCTGCTCGCCGTGGGGCCGAAGGGGGTAGAGGCACATCTGGACCCTGGACCCTACGCCCCGCGTCTGAAGGCCAAACCCGCCGCGCGTTTGCTGCGCGAGTTTGATCGTCGTGTCGGCGACCCGAATGAGGGCGGGGTGACTGGCGTCAAGAAGATGACCGCCTATCGGCAGGATGCCATCCGATGCGCCTTGCATTTGCAGGCGGGGCCGTGCAAGGCGTCCGAGGTGGCGAAGGCGGCAGGCGTTTCACGCGCGGCACAACAGATGCGCCATGATCACTATGGTTGGTTTGAAAGAGTGGAGCGCGGCATCTATCAACTCACCCCCAAAGGGCAGGCTGCGCTGTTGGAACATGCAGATATGGCGCAGGTTCTGGTGAAATAGCGGGGCGGGAGGCCAAACCCCCGCCCCAATCTTACGCGCCAAGGGAGAAACGCGCAGGATTATTTCGGCAGCAGGACCTTGTCGACCACATGGATGACGCCGTTCGACTGGATGACATCGCCGATGGTCACACGACCCGCATTTCCGCTTTCGTCATAGATATAGATATTCTTGCCACGCACTTTTGCCGAGAGCGCATCGCCGGATGCGGTGGTCATGTTGCAGAACCCGTCCTTGCTTTTGGCCGCGCAGGTTTTCAGTTTGGCGGCTGTCAGCGTGCCGGGCACGACATGGGCTGTCAGCACTTTGGTCAGGGTGCCTTTATTCTCAGGCTTCAACAGCGTGTCCACCGTTCCTGCGGGCAGGGCACTAAACGCGGCATTCACCGGAGCAAATACAGTGAAAGGGCCGGGGGAGGCGAGCGTTTCCACCAAACCGGCGGCTTTCACAGCTGCGACAAGCGTGGTGTGATCCGCGCTGTTCACGGCGTTTTCAACGATGTTTTTGGTTTCGAACATGGCAGCGCCGCCGACATCGGGGTTAGCGGCCCAAACGGGCAAAGATGTCAGGGCAAGGGCAGCGGTCGCAACAAGGCGTGTGGTCAG
>JBFHGI010000418.1:0-2951 GCA_041583175.1 Pseudorhodobacter sp.
AACCATGGCAGAACATCTTTGCCCAAGCAACTCTGACAGGGCATAAGAAAGCCCGCGCGACGGCGGGCTTTCCGGTATTGGCTGGGGATCAGCCTTGCATCATCATCTGATAGCTGGCCGGAACATAGTGGAACCCGTCGCCGCGCGCCTCGGCATAGCCAAGGGCCGGGAAGGGCATGTGGTAGCCGATGAAAGGCACACGGTCGGCGGCGAGCATCCCCAGAACCTTGCGGCGCGAGGCTGCTGCCGCCGCCTTGTCCATATCGAACCGCACCTCCCAATCCGGATGCGCGAGCGACCAGACATAGTGGTTCGCCAGATCCGCGATCAGCATCAACTGCGCCCCGTCGCTTTCCAGCATATAGCCCATATGGCCGGGTGTGTGGCCGGGGGCCGATACGGCCGTGATGCCGCTTGCCACCGCGCCGCCATCGTCGAGGAAGCTGATCTTGTCATTCAAGGGCCGTACGTTCTTGTCAAACCCTTCATTCCCCGCACCCATCCAGTGGTTATGCTCGACCGAGCCGGTGACATATTTGGCGTTGGCAAAGGTCGGTGCGGTTTCGTTCATCAAGCCGCCGATGTGGTCGCCGTGCATATGGGTCAGGACAACGGTGTCGATCTGGTCCGGTGTGTAGCCTGCCGCCGCCAGCGCCGCCGTGATGCCGCCTGCGTTCAGGCCGGTATCGAAGAGCACCAGTTCCGAGCCGGTGTTCACGACTGTCGGCGTAAAGAAAAACTGCGCCTTGTCGGTCGGCAGGAAAGCCGCTTTCGACACTTCGGCAAATTCTGAGGGATCGGCGTTCAGGCCGAAAATCTCGGTCGGGTTTTCGACGGTGCGGGTGCCTGCCAGCAGAGAGGTCACCTCGAACCCGCCCAGTTTGATACGGTTGAACTGGGGAACAGAGCCGCCCATCATCTCTGCCCCGGCATGGGCCGCGCCGACCAATCCGGGCGCGAACGGCAAGGCGGCGGTTGCGAAAAGGGCGTGGCGGCGTGAAATCGAGGGGGTTTTCATATCGGTCTCTCCTGTTGATGGTGTGCTGTAGCTAAGACGCTTTCTTGATGGGTCCAGCCATGGTAACGCAGTTTTTTAACGTCGGAGCGGGAATTTTCCGTCGCAGTTTTTTAGATGGCGTTCCCTTTGCCCCGATCAAGCCTTTCGCGGCGATATGGACAAATGCAGGCCCATGTGACAGACGGACGTGGTTCAGGAGACCCAAATATGACCATGCGCCCAACTGTTACCCGTTTTGCCCCTTCGCCGACCGGGTATATCCATGTCGGCAATCTTCGGACTGCTTTGATGAACTGGATGATCGCCCGCAAATCGGGTGGCACCTTTATCCTGCGGCTGGATGATACCGATCAGGAGCGCTCCAAGCAGGAATATGCTGACGGGTTGATGGAGGATCTGGAATGGCTGGGCCTGACCTGGGACCGTGTTGAAAAGCAATCCCTGCGGATTGACCGCTACCGCGAGGCGGCTGAGGAGTTGAAAGCTGCGGGCCGGTTCTATGAGTGTTTCGAAAGCCCAACCGACCTTGATTTGAAGCGCAAGAAATTGCTGAACATGCACAAGCCGCCAGTCTATGACCGCGCGTCGCTGCATCTGTCGGAGGCCGAGAAGGCGAAACTGCGCGAGACGAACCCCGGTTATTGGCGCTTCAAGCTGGATCTGGAGCGGATTGAGTGGCCGGACGGGATCTTGGGGCCGGTTTCGATTGATGCGGCGAGCGTCTCTGATCCGGTGCTGATCCGCGCGGACGGGCAGGTCTTGTATACCTTCGCTTCCTCGGTGGATGACATCGATATGGGCGTGACCTTCATCGTGCGCGGGGCCGATCACGTCACGAATACTGCCACGCAGATCCAGATCATGAAAGCGATGGGTGGCACGCCCCCCGATTTCGCCCACCATTCGCTGCTGACTGGTCCGCAGGGCGAGGCGCTTTCGAAACGGCTCGGCACGCTATCCTTGCGTGATTTGCGGGCGCAGGGGGTGGAGCCGTTGGCGCTGCTGTCCTTGATGGCGCGGCTGGGGTCCTCGAAGCCGGTGGAACTGGCGGGCAGCCATCAGGAATTGATGGACGGGTTCGAGATCGGGAATTTTGGCGCGGCGCCGACGAAATTTGACAAGGAAGACCTGTTCCCGCTGACGCGGTCCTATGTGCAGGGCTTGCCCTTTGATGCGGTGGCTGAGCGGATCGCGGGGCTTGGCGTGCCGGAAGGGCTGCGGGAAGGGTTCTGGCGGGTCGCGAAGGAAAATATCACGGTTCTGAACGATCTGGAGGGGTGGTGGACCTTGTTCCGTGACGGGGCGGAGCCGTTGATTGACGAGGAAGACCGCGAATTTATCGCGCAGGCCGTTGAAATGTTGCCGGAAATGCCGTTCGGGCCGGAGACATGGAAAGACTGGACCTCTGCGGTGAAAGAGGCGACTGGACGGAAAGGGAAGGGGCTTTTCATGCCGCTTCGGAAAGCCCTGACAGGGCAGGCCCACGGGCCGGAGATGGCCGAAGTAATGCCGTTGCTGCAGGTGATCCGCGCGAAGGGCTGACCAAAGGCCGCGCGCGCGATTCAGGGGAGGGAATCGCGCGCGAGCTTTCGTTTATATGATTGATACTAAAAGATTTATCATCTTTTATTAACTGAATGTTAAGCTTTGGCCGCTGCGCCGAAGGCCCCGCCCAAGGTTGCTGTGGCGTGGCTGCTTTGGAGACACGCGAAAACAGTTTCGCGTTGCGATCCGACTTGTTACTCTAAGTTGAATACCCTTTTCTCAGGTGGGTTTGGATGTTTTGTTTTTGCCGGTCCCTGTTGGACAGACGCCTATGTTGAGATGGATTTTACTGGCAGTATTTTTTCTGGTCGGTGCCTTTTGGGAAAAGTTCATCAGAGGTTCGACTGCTGTTTCCTGGCATCAGACGCTAAAGCTGACGATAGACACG
>JBFHGI010000419.1:0-2944 GCA_041583175.1 Pseudorhodobacter sp.
CGCGATATCTCTCACTCCTCGGTGGAGCGCGCGATTGGCCCCGATGCCACCATCACGCTGGATTTCGCACTGAACCGGTTGACAGGCGTTGTCGACAAGATGCTGATTTTCCCGCAGAACATGCTGGACAACATGAACAAATTCCCCGGTCTAGTGATGAGCCAGCGCGTGCTGCTGGCCCTGACGCAAGCCGGTGTATCGCGGGAGGCCGCCTATTCCATGGTGCAGCGCAATGCCTTGAAGGTCTGGGAAGAACGTCTTGATTTTCAAGAACTTTTGCTGGCCGATGCCGAGGTTGTCGCCGCCTTGGGCGAGGATGGTATCCGCGCCAAGTTCGACATGGGCTATCACACCAAACATGTCGACACGATTTTCAAGCGCGTTTTCGGCGCCTGAGCCGCGCCCAAGACCGCCAAACACATGAACGAGAGGGCAAGCAGATTTTCTGCTTGTCCTTTTGCGTTTCGTGCTATCCTTAATTTTATTGTGCGCCTGGCAGTGTCCGGCCAAAAGCAAAGCTGTGTCGGCCCGGAATATAGCCGACGACGACCGTGAAACCGGCCCGAACGGGTCAATTGTCGAAAGGAAACCTGATGAAAACCAAGACCATTCTTGCCGTTGTCGCCCTGACTTTCCTTCCCAATCTTGTCATGGCAGCCTGCGCCTCGGAAGAGCATGCCTCCATGAGCTGCGCCGAGGGCAAGGTGTTTGACACAGCAACCAAGTCCTGCGTGCCAGTTTCTGGTTAAAATTGAACGGATTACACGGGCGCGCGGGGCAACCTGCGTAAGCCCGTGTTAACCTTGCGCTGCCAGCTTGCCCCTAGTGAAGAATTCATGGGGATCTTATGGCAGAAGAAATGACTCAACTGGCGCAGATCACCCCTGTGCAGCAGATCGCGCCCAATAGGGAGCGGCGCGCCACGCGGCGCAGTCTGACCAACCGCGAAAAGGCGGCGGTGATTGTACGGCTGATGGTCGCCAAAGGCTCGCCTATCACCATCTCTTCGATGCCCGAGCATATTCAGGCTGCACTGGCTGAACAGATGAGCAAAATGCGGCTGGTGGACCGCGCAACCTTAAATCTGGTGGTCGCCGAATTTCTGTCGGAATTAGAGGAGGTTGGCCTGTCCTTCCCCGGCGGCATCGAAGGCGCGCTTTCGATCATGGACGGCCATATCTCTACCACCGCTGCGAACCGCTTGCGGCGTCTTGCTGGTGCCTCATCCAAGGCCGATCCGTGGGATCGAATCGCCTCGCTTGATCTGGAGCGTCTTCGCCCTGTCCTTGAAGAGGAAAGCGTGGAAGTCGCGGCGGTCATGCTCTCCAAGCTCGCGGTGCCAAAAGCGGCGGAGTTACTGGCGCAACTGCCGGGGGAACGTGCGCGGCGGGTGGCCTATGCCGTCTCTCTGACCGGAAATGTTGACCCGGAAACCGTGCGCCGCATCGGGTTGTCACTTGCCACCCAGTTGGAAAATCAACCCGCCCGCGCCTTCGATGCAGGGCCGGTGGAACGTGTCGGTGCGATTCTGAACGTCGCGCCACAAACCATCCGGGAAAAGGTACTTGCAGGTCTGGATGAGGATGATCAGGATTTTGCGCAATTGGTGCGAAAGGCCATATTTACCTTTGTGCACATGCCAAAGCGGATCAATCCGCGGGACGTGCCGAAAATCATTCGCATTGTCGATCAGGCTGTCTTGGTCACAGCTCTTGCCTATGCCGAGACACATGCAGAATCCACCGCCACGGCTGAATTTATCCTCGGCAACATGTCACAGCGGATGGCGCAATCGCTTCGTGAGGAAATGGCTGAGCGTGGCAAGGTAAAGGAGAAAGACGGCGAGACAGCGCAGGGGGCGGTTATTGCGGCGATCCGCAGTCTGGAAGCCGCAGGCGAATTGTCACTCGTGCAAGAGGAAGAATAGGCCGCCAGAAGCATAGCGGTATTTCGGCGACGCTTTTGCTCTCTACATCTGCGCGAAAATCGTTAGGGTGCGGCGGCGGCTAGCTCGCCAATCCCGACGCCGGATAGACCATGACCTTTTCTTTTGCCGCGAGGCTGCCGATAACATCAAATGCACGCGGCATCCTTCTGATGTTGCTTGCGATTTTCTCCTTCACCTTGATGGATGCCACGGTAAAGGGGCTGGTTGATCGCTATCCAGCGCCCATGCTGGTCTGGATGCGGTTTCTCGGGCAGTTTCTGGTGGTCATATTGCTGTTGCGGCATCGCTTCCTTGCGCATCTGCGCACCCGTTTCCCGCTCGCTCATCTGGCGCGGGCGGTGACGCAGATCGGCGCGACGGGGCTGTTTTTCACCTCGCTGGCCTATATCGGTTTGGCTGAGGCAACAGCCCTGATCGACATCAACCCCGTTCTGATCACGCTGGGGGCAGCGCTATTCTTGGGGGAAAGTCTTGGCCCGAGGCGGGTGTTTGGCGTAGTGGCCGCCATGATCGGTGCGCTGATAGTCATTCGCCCCGGCGCCGGGATCTTTACGCCCGCCGCCCTGCTGCCGCTGATTGGCGCAATCTGCTACGCCGCCAATGCGCTGATTACCCGCTGGATCGGACGGCAGGAAAATGCATGGACCTCGATGGTCTTTACCTCAGTGATCTGTACCGCCATTGCCAGCCTGTCGCTTCCCTTCTTCTGGGTGCCTGTTCTGGCCGACGACCTACCGCGTTTCGCGCTGATCGGGGTGCTTGGAACCATGGCGCAGCTTTGTCTGATCCGGTCTTTCACGTTGGCCGAAGCGGCCTCGGTGGCACCGTTCGCCTATGTGGGTATCCTATTCGCATCCGTCTGGGGGTATCTGTTCTTTGGCAACCTGCCCGACCGCTGGACGATCACCGGTGCGCTTGTGATCGTGGCGGCGGGCCTTTATGTCTGGCATCGGGAAACCCGCGCGGCGCGGGTACAAGACCGGACGGGCTGATGGC
>JBFHGI010000420.1:0-2942 GCA_041583175.1 Pseudorhodobacter sp.
AAAGCTTGTCCCAGAACGGCATCCCGTCATAGACGGTCGCAAGCGAGGGCAGCACGCGGAACTGCACCGACAGAAAGAAAATCGCGATATAGCCGAGCAGGAATTCCGGCACCGACACCGTCGCCAGCGTGATCGAGGAAATCACCCGATCCGGCCAGCGGCCCTGATAGCGCACGGCAATCAGGCCAAGGATGATGGCGGTCGGTACGGCGACCACAGCGGCCCAGAAAGCGAGGAAAAGAGTGTTGCCAAGCCGCTTGCCCATCGAGGTCGCAATGTCTTGGCCATTGGTCAAAGCTGTTCCCAAATCGCCTTGCATGGCGCCAAACAGCCAGTTCAGATAACGGGTCAAGGGCGGATCATTCAGCCCAAGTTCAGCGCGCAAATTGGCCAGCGTCTCGGGCGTGGCCCCCTGCCCCAGAATGCTTTGCGCAACGTCGCCTGGCAGGATTTGGGTGCCAATGAAGATAAGCACGGACGCGGCAAAGAGCAGGAGCAGGCCCAGCGCGATCCGCTGGGCCAACAGTTTTATGACTGGATGCACCGGCAGGCCCTTACGCCAGCCATGTCTTGTGCGGCGCGAGCCCGTTCATGCATTCCTGCACGCCGTTCTTTTCCCAGCCCTGAACCTTCTCGCCAACGGCTTCGATGAAGTCGTTGAACATCGGGCAGATCAAACCGCCATCGTCATGCACCATCTTGCTCAGCTCATGATACATCTCGGTGCGCTTTGCAGGGTCCAGTTCGGCACGGGCGGCAAGCAGCAACTCGTCGAAGGCCGGTACTTTGAAGCGCGTATCATTCCAGTCCGCAGTGGACAGATAGGCGGTGGAGAACATCTGGTCCTGCACCGGACGCCCACCCCAGTAGGATGCGCAGAACGGTTGCTTGTTCCACACTTCCGACCAGTAACCGTCATTCGGCTCGCGCTTGATTTCCAGCGGGATGCCAGCCGCAGCAGCGGATTGCTGGAACAGGGCGCCTGCATCGACAGCCCCGGGGAAGGCGCCTTCGGCGACACGCAGAATGATCGGGCTGCCATCATGGCCAGAGGCTTTATAGGCCTCGGCAGCGGCAGTCGGGTCATAGCTGCGCTGCTCCAGCGGCGTGAACAGCGGATAGGCCGCGTTGATCGGCGTGTCGTTCCCGACCGAACCGTAACCGTCAAGGATCTTGTCGACCATTTCCTCACGGTTGATCGCCAGTTTCAGCGCACGACGCAGATCGGCATTGTCGAACGGGGCGGTGTCGCAATGCATGATGAACACATAATGCCCACGGCCCGATACGTTTTCCACCGAAAGGCCCGGTGCGCGGCTCAGCAGCTTGGCGATTTTCGGATCGACGCGGTTGGCGATATGCACCTGACCCGACTGGATCGCCGCCATACGCGCGGTTGCATCGTTGATCACGGTGATTTCCACACCATCGTAATGGCCGCGGGTGTCATCCCAGTAATCGGCAAACTTTTCAAAGGTATGGCGCACACCCGGCTCGTTCACGACAACCTTGTAGGCGCCGCAACCGATGCCATCGGCAGGGTTTTCCATGCCGCCGCCCGGCTGCATCTGCAAGTGATAATCGGCCATCAGATAGGGCAAGTCAGCATTGCCGCTATGCAAGGTCACTTCGACCACATCACCGTCCACACGCATGGAGGCGATGCCTTCCATGATGCCGAACGCACCCGAGGAGCTTTCCTTGTTCGAATGACGCTCCAGCGTTTTCAACACGTCGTCAGGGGTCAGTTCGGCCCCGTTGTGGAATTTCACACCCTTGCGGATGGTAAAGCGCCACACCACCGCATCGGCAGAGCTTTCGACCGCTTCGGCCACGCGCATTTCCAGCGTCCCGTCAGCGGCAACATCCACCAGCGGCTCGCCGATGATGCGGTTGATGTGGAACGGCACCTGGCTGGCTGCCAGACCCGGATCAAGGCTGTTGGTGCTTTCGCCGCCACCAAGGCCCATCTTCAGGATGCCGCCCTTGACTGGGGTGCCTTGCGCAAAAGCAGGGGCACCCATGGCACCGACCGCGCCGAATGCCGCTGCCGTTCCCATGAAGCCACGGCGGCTCAGGCGGGCAGCGTCAATCTGGTCGATGAGTTTTGCGAGTTCGTCTTTCATTGGTATCTCCCTGATCAGCATCAGCTGTTTTTATTGTTGTCTTCGGAGTCAATAAAGCCGCTAAAATCTGTTCAGGCAACATCTACTTTCGCCAGAAACCGCTTATTTCGACTTGACTCCCCGATAACCGCCTGACGCTTTCAGGCAATTGAATGTCGTGTTTAGACCAGCACTTTCAGCACCACAACCCGCTGAGGGGCGGATGACCCTGCGTCACACAAAATCACGCGGCACGTCCTCCCGGAACTCCCGTTCAAAGACCAGCGATTCTCCCTCCCAGGCGCGCAGGGTCGCATGGAATTGCAACGCATCCGTGGTGCAGCGCATTTCCGCAACCGCATGGGTGCGGATGGCCCAATCCCCGCGCGATTGGCTCTGCTCCCAATCGCAGCGCGCGACGGAATAGGTCGGGTCAGCGGGGTCAATCTCGAACCGTTCCAGCATGTTTTCCTCGACACACAACCCGTGATCGAGGTTTTCCACCCGCCCTGAAAGATCCTCCACCACATAGGCCACACGGCCCGTGACCAGATCCGCTTCCACCCGCCGCGCCGTGCGACCGGCGCTCAACGCGCGGTGATTCCACGGTTTTGCCGATTTCGGCGGTGGTGGCGCCCATTCATCGGCCCCCGTCCCGTCATGTACGGGCAGGCGCAGGCTCCCCTCCAACAGGGTCAGCGTGGCCGCTTCGGGGCTGGGGCACAGGAACGGCCAGTAAGTCGTGGACAGCGCAAGCCGCAGATGGTGTCCGGGGGCAAGGCGGTAGGCCATCTCGTCCAGCACCAGTTCAACCTCCACCTCTTCGCCCGGTGTCAG
>JBFHGI010000421.1:0-2936 GCA_041583175.1 Pseudorhodobacter sp.
CGGCCCGTCCGATCTGGGTGCTGGATGAGCCGACCGTCTCGCTCGATACCGCGTCGGTCGCGCTTTTTGCCGAGGTGGTGCGCGGGCATCTGGCGGCTGGCGGCTCGGCGCTGATTGCCACCCATATTGATCTGGGGCTGGCAGAGGCCGGTACGCTGGACCTGTCACTCTTCCGCGCGCGACCGGATGCAGGTGCTGGCAGCGCCTTTGACACAGCTTTTGGCGGGGATTTCGCATGATCGCCTTGTTGCTGCGCGATATGCGCCTTGCTGTGCGGGCAGGCGGAGGCTTTGGCCTCGGGCTGGCCTTCTTTCTGTTGGTCGCGGTGCTGGTGCCTTTGGGCGTCGGGCCGGAAAGTGCGACCCTGGCCAAGATCGCGCCGGGTATCCTGTGGGTCGGTGCGCTGCTGGCGTGCCTTCTAAGCCTGGACCGGATTTTCGCGCTGGATTTTGAGGATGGCTCATTGGACCTTCTGGCCACCGCGCCAATTCCGCTGGAAGGTGTCGTCGCGGTGAAAGCGTTGGCACATTGGCTGGTGACGGGACTGCCGCTAACATTGGTGGCCCCCGTGCTGGGCGTCTTGTTGAATCTTCCCGTCACGGGCTATGGCTGGCTGGTGATCTCGCTTGCGCTGGGCACACCTGCGCTGTCGGTCATCGGAGCCTTTGGCGCGGCTCTGACGGTGGGGCTGAAACGCGGCGGATTGCTTTTGTCTCTGCTGGTGCTGCCGCTTTATGTGCCGACGCTGGTGTTCGGGGCCGAAGTGGTCAAACGTGGCGCCGAGGGGCTGGCCACGGCGACCCCCTTGGCACTGCTGGCTGCCATCACGGCAGGCGCGGCGGCGCTGTTGCCTTTTGCGGCGGCTGCGGCAATCCGTATCAATCTGCGGTGAAGATATTGTGTTAAACCTTGCCCCCGGAACCATGAAAGTCTAACGCATCGCTATGTCATTTTGGGAATATGCAAATCCGCAGAAATTCATGCAGCTGTCGCGCAGGCTCTTGCCCTTTGTGGCAGTGGCCGCGGCGCTATGCCTGATCATCGGGCCGGTTTGGGGGTTTTTCTTCACGCCTGATGATTACAAGCAAGGCTCCACCGTCAAGATTTTCTATCTGCATGTGCCTGCCGCGATGATGGCGATCAACGCCTGGGTGATGATGCTGGTCACCTCGCTGGTCTGGCTGATCCGTCGGCACCATGTTTCGGCACTGGCGGCCAAGGCGGCTGCCCCAATCGGGCTGACATTTACGTTGATCGCGCTGATCACTGGCGCGCTTTGGGGCCAGCCGATGTGGGGAACGTGGTGGGAATGGGACCCGCGGCTGACCAGCTTTCTGATCCTGGCGCTGTTCTATCTTGGCTACATCGCGCTTTGGCAGGCAGTGGATGACCCGGATACCGCTGCCGATCTGACCAGCGTCTTGTGTATCGTCGGGTCGGTGTTCGCAATGCTGTCGCGCTATGCGGTGAATTTCTGGAATCAGGGGCTGCATCAGGGCGCATCCCTGTCGCTGGACAAGAAAGAGAACGTGGCCGATGTGTTCTGGTATCCGGCTTTGGTCTGCATCGCAGGCTTTGTGCTGCTATTCGTCACGCTGGTCCTGCTGCGTACGCGCACAGAGATTCGCGCACGGCGGCTCAGTGCGCTGTTGGCGCGGGAGCGGAGGGGATGATGCCTGAACTCGGGAAATATGCCGGTGCTGTACTTGGCTCCTACGCGGCTACGATCGCGCTGATCGCAGTGCTGATCGGTGTTAGCCTGTGGCGCTCGGCCAAGATAAAAGCCGCACTGGCAAAGGTTGAAGCGCGGCAAGGGAAAGACCATGGCTAAGGTTCTGATGTTGTTACCACCGGTTTTGTTTGCCGGTCTGGCCGCGCTGTTCATCGTGGGGATGAACCGAGACGACCCCGATGCATTGCCCTCGGCCCTGTCGGGCAAGCAAGCTCCGCCCGTGCAGGTCGCGCCTTTGGTGGATTTTCCTGGCTTCTCCGATGAGGATTTGCGCGAACCCGGGGTGAAGCTAGTGAACTTCTGGGCAAGCTGGTGTGCACCTTGCCGCGCGGAGCATCCGATGCTGGAGAAACTGAAAGCCGAAGGCATCACCATCTATGGCGTGAATTACAAAGACCGCCCCGATGATGCGCAAGGCTTTCTGGCCGAGCTTGGCAATCCCTATGCCGCGATCGGTGCAGATCAGGGACGTATGGCTCTGGATTGGGGCGTTTATGGCGTGCCGGAAACTTATGTCATAAATGGTGATGGCCAGATTGTGTTGCGCTTTGCAGGGCCAATTTCAGCGGCGGAACTGGAACGCAGTATTCGCCCTGCAATTGCCGAGGCGTCGAAATAAGCTGCTGAGTTGACGGAGGGGGGGGCGACATGCATCCGCCTGTTCTGTCACAGCATCGTTTGCATGATCACCACCAGTGTCAGCCCGATCAGTGCTGGCATCCACGGCAAGGGGCGCGGATGGCTTTCGCGCGGCTTACAGCGACGTAGTTGTGCATCAATCTGGCATTGGGTCGGCAAGGCTGGAAAGCGCATCTAGGCACCCGTAGTTGGTTACTCCTGTCTTTACCTTGGCAGCAAGAACTTAACGGGAACATAACATTGGCATGCGGCGCCAAAAATAAAACAAGCGCCCCGAAGGGCGCTTGCTCTGGTCGATAGGATCCGTCGCCGATCAGGAGGCTTTCGCCAGATCGCGCAGGACATAATGCAGCACGCCGCCGTGCTCGATATATTCAATCTCGATCGCGGTATCGATGCGGCACTTCAAGGTGATCGTCTTGCTGCTGCCATCTGGCTTGGTGATGACGCAAGGCACTTCCTGCAGCGGTTGGATCGTATCCAGACCCGAGATCGACACGGTTTCATCACCGGTCAGCCCCAGGGATTTGCGCGTGTCGCCGCCGGTGAACTCCAGCGGGATAAC
>JBFHGI010000422.1:0-2934 GCA_041583175.1 Pseudorhodobacter sp.
ATATTCCACCGCGTGACGGCCGAACGGCTACGCATGGCCTACCTTGCCGCGGTTGCTGCGCTGGCGGCTTGGGGAGGGGTCGCACTAAGTTTGCACTTGAACGGCCTTTCGCTTGGCGCGGGTGTTTTGGGCGTCATGCTTTTAATGGCGGGCTTTGGGTCGCGAAAGGAGGATTAGGATGCTCTCCCTCCCAACCGCGCGGAACAAAGTCTTTGCCAATCTGGCTTTTCTCGGCGCCATCCTGCTTCACAACCTGACTTATCCTCTTTCTGGTGCGAGTGGGGTTTGGCCGGCAATCTTCTACGTTTTCTACGGTTCTATCTTTGTGTTTGCGACCTGGGCGCTAAGCGGCCGCAAGGCCATGCGAGCAGCAATGGCCATCGTCGGGGTCGCGGTGTTCATCGCGGGGATAAATAATTCTTATGCCCATTCAAGCGGTGCCGCCTTGGCGGTCTACCTGACCTCTATCGCGTACCACATCGGCATCATCACCGTACTGGCTCGCTATACCTTTACAGCCCGCAGCGTCATGACCGATGTATTGCTGTCGGCAACGTCGCTTTATCTTGTGATCGGGACAGGGTTTGCCGCTGTACTGGCATTGATCGAATGGCTGGCGCCGGGGTCATTTGTCACCAATTCAGGTTTAGCAATTGACTGGCAGCAAATGGTATATTTCAGCTACGTTACCCTGACCACTCTGGGCTATGGGGATATTACCCCCATCGGATTTTACGCCCAGTCGTTCATCACGTTCGAGGCAATAGGCGGAACACTTTACACCGTCATACTTTTGTCGCGTCTTGTCGGGATGCATGCCAGCCGGGACTAGCGCCCAACCCAGTTGCTTTCGCCGCGCTACACTCAGCCCATCACCGCTTCCGGTTCCACCTCACCGCCCTGCGCGCGAAATTCGGCCAAGGCAGTATTGATGAAAGCTTCGGCAACGGCGCTGATCGGCCCGCGTTCGGCCACAGCGAAGGCAAAGCTGTGCGGGATGGTCAGGGCAAGCGGACGGATGGTCAGTGCAAGATCGGCATAATCCATGGCCATCAATTCGTTCACCAGCGTCACGCCCAGCCCATTCGCCACCAAACCGCAAGCGGAGGAGACCGAATGCGCCTCTATCCGCACATTCGGGGTCAGCGCCGCATCGGAAAAGAAAGTGTCGATTTCACGACGCGGCGCGCGCATACGGCCCAAAAGGATCATCGGCACATCGCGCAGATCACGGGCAGCAATCACCTCGCGCGCGGCAAGCGGATGGGCTGCGGGCATCACGCAAACCGTGCGCGACGTTACGGCAGGATAGGTTTTCAAGCCAGGGCGTGTGGCAGGGATACGGATGAAACCAAGCTCTGCCCTGTCATCCAGGAGCATCCGCTCGATCATGTCATAGGGGCCGGTATGTAATTCCAGCTTGACCTGATCATGATCACGCAAGAACGCCTCCATGATGCGGGGAATGATGGTCAGGCCAAGACTGGCGGGAAAGGCCACGCGGAGCGTCACCGCAGAAGAATTGCCCGCACGCAAGGCGTCTACCTGCGCGCGCAGACGTAAGCTATTTTCTAGCAGACGGTCGATCTGGTCGCGCATCAGCAAGCTTTCGCGCGTCGGGATCAGCCGCGATTTCACCCGTTGGAACAAGGTCAGGCCAAGCGACTCCTCAAACTGGGTTAAACGGCGGCTGACAGCAGATTGCGAAATACCCAAACGCGTGGCTGCTCCCTGCGTCGTGCCGGTGTTCAAGATCGCATGATAGGTTTCTAGAAGGTCTAGTCGCATGTGGTCCCATCTATGCAATATGCGCATCAAGTTAGCTGTTTCTATCATACTATTGCATTGACTAAGTGAGTCGGACAAGCTGAGATTCAGACTTCCCATGAAAGGCGCTGCGTGACCGCATTTATCATCAGACGTTTGGTGCAGGCCATTCTGGTTCTGCTCGCCACGGCCGTGATCGTGTTCCTTGGCGTTTACGCGATTGGCGACCCGCTGGAAATTTTGTTGCCATCAGATGCGTCCATGGCCGAACGGCAGCAGGTGTCGGAATCGCTGGGCTTGGACAAGCCGCTGCCGCTGCAATTCATGACCTTTCTGGGCAGCGCATTGCAGGGCGATTTCGGGCAATCCTTCGTGTACAACCGCCCCGCCATGTCTGTGATCTTCGAGCGTCTGCCCGCCACGCTAGAACTGGCGACCACGGCGCTTGTCTTGTCATTGGTTATTGGTATGGCCTTCGGCCTCTGGGCCGGGATGAAGCCGCAATCGGCGGTGGATGAGGGCATTATGACAGGCTCTATCCTTGGGTTTTCGATGCCGAACTTTTGGCAAGGCATGATGCTGATCATGATCTTCTCAGTCTGGCTCGGTTGGTTCCCGTCAACCGGGCGCGGCGAAACCGGCACGATCTTCGGCATCCGCACCAGCTTTGCGACATGGGACGGCTTCATGCATCTGATCTTGCCCGCGACCAATCTGGCGCTGGGTTTGACCGCGCTGATTATCCGGCTGACGCGAACGGGCGTGCAGGAAACCATGCCGCTGGATTTCATCAAATTCGCGCGGGCGCGGGGTATACGCGAAAGTCGCATCCTGTCGGTGCATGTGATGCGCAACATCCTGATCCCGATCATCACGGTGATCGGAGTAGAGTTCGGCTCGCTGATCGCTTTTGCTGTAGTCACGGAAACCATCTTTGCCTGGCCGGGGGTCGGCAAGCTGATCATTGACAGCATCGGTGCGCTCGATCGCCCGATTGTCGTCGCCTATATCCTGATCATCGTGACAATGTTCATTCTGATCAATCTGGTGGTGGACATTCTGTATTCGCTGCTGGACCCACGGATCAGGGGGCGCGCATGATGGCTGTTCTTACCGCCGACACCCTGACCGCCCGCGCCTTGAAAGGGGTGCTGGATAGCCCCAAAG